>CAIWET010000030.1 GCA_903911805.1 uncultured Ignavibacteria bacterium
ATAATTTACAAAAATATAATAATATTTCTGTAAAAACAAAGAATTTTTTTATTTTTCAATTTTTTTTGTAAAAAGCATTGGAGCAAGCTCTGAAATAAGAACTCCAAACATCAAAATAACCCCACCAGAAAGCTCGTTGCCCTTAAGTATTTCTCCGATAAACATAATCGCAAAAATACTTGCAAATACAGGCTCAAGCGAGAATATCAATGCCGCTTTTACTGGAGTGGTAAATCGCTGAACAGCAGTATGAATTACAGTTAATATGAACGATGCAATTATACCGTTATAAAGTAACCCAGAAATCAACGAAGTAGTAAATTTTACTGGCACTCCGTAATCGAAAATAAAGTACATTAAAAGAGTTATGGGAATTGCAGGTAAAAATTGACCGATTACTAAAAGTGCTGTTTCAGAGAAATCTTCTTTACCTCTTGTGAAAACGTCCATATAAGTGATATAAATTGCCCAAAAAATGCAAGAAACCGCAGTTAATAAATCTCCAGAATTTAATGAACCAAGTTTTGGATTGGTAAAAATGATTAATCCGGCATAAGCTGTTATCACTCCTATGATTTGCCAGAAATTAATTTTTTTCTTCTCAACAAAATAGTAAGCGATTGGCGTTAATACCACCGTCATGCCAGTTATAAACGCCGAAGATGATACTTTGGTATATTGCAAGCCATAGGTTTGGAACACGAAGCCAACAGCAAACATAACCCCAAGAAAGCTACCCTGCTTAAGAATCGGTATTGTCATTTTCTTGAGATATTTCCTAAAGAAGATAAGTGATGCAATTAATGCCAATGAAAATCTCATTGCCATAAAAAGAGATGGTGGGCAATCTTCAAGACCAACTTTTGTAAAAAGGAATGTTCCACCCCAAACAAGGGTTACTAAAAGCAAACCAAGTTCGGCTTGCCAGGATTTAAATTTCATTATAGTTCTTTTCTCAGTCTTGCAACTGGAATTCGTAATTGTTCCCTGTATTTTGCAATTGTTCTGCGTGCAACAAGGTATCCTTTTTCTTTAAGTAAATCAGCAATTTTATCGTCGCTGTGTGGCTTTGTCTTTTCTTCGTTGTCGATAATTTCTTTTAATGCTTGCTTGATGATTCTTGTTGAAACTTCTTCGCCATCTTCGTTTGGAAGAGATTCGCTAAAGAAGAATTTCAATTCAAATGTTCCATATTCGCAGATAACATACTTTTGATTTACGATTCTGCAAATTGTTGAAATATCAAGTCCTGTTGCTTCTGCAATATCTTTGTAAATTAATGGTTTCAATCCAATATGACCTTTATAGAAAAAGTCACTTTGCATTGCAGCAATTGCAGTCATCACTTTGAGCATTGTCGCTTTTCTTTGGCGAATTGCCTGAATAAGGAATTTTGCTTCTTCGTATTTATTTCGAATCCAATCTCTGGTTTCTTTATTGAAAACTTTATATTTACTTTCTTTTTTAATCTTTTCGTAAGTAGTGCTTACTTTTAATGTTGGAATTCTGCTATCATTTACAGTGATATTGAGCTCGTCGGTATCTTCGTCTCTACTAACAAGAAAATCAGGAATAATAGTATAATGTCCAGCTGCAGAATCTCCTCCACCCGGTTTTGGATTGAGTTTGCGAATTAATTCCAAAGCTTCCTTTAGATATTCTTCTATTACCTCAGCTTGTTTCAAAATTAGATGATAATGTTTCATTGCGAAAGCTTCGTAATGATTTTCAAGAATTTCAAGAGCTAACTTTTGAGCAGCAAATTTTTTGGGCAAAGCCTTACATTGAGTTATCAAGCATTCTTGAAGAGTGCGAGATGCAATACCAGCTGGCTCAAATTTTTGAATAATAGCAAGTATTCTTTCTGCATCATCCAAAGTGATGAAATTCAATATTCGTAATTCTTTTTCTTTTTTCCCGTATGTGATTTCTTCGTTTTCGTCAAAATAATCGTCGTCATCATAAACATTTTTCTTTACAATCTTGATTACTTCGCGATTAATATCAAAAGCTCTAGCAGGGTTATAATCAGGGTCTTTAGTCAATAAAAGGGCATTTTCCTGAGCTTCGAATTGCTCATCTTGCTCAATTGCTAAATTTAATTCTGAAATCAGGATATTAGTCTCTTCAACAATTTCAAGTAAATCTCTTCTTAGATAGCCATCATTATCAATATTACCAATAATTTGTTCGCCAATGATAAAATCCTCTTCTGATAGCATTAGCATTTTTAATTGATTTTGAAGCTCATCAATAAAAGAAACTGTATCTCTGATTTGGAAATGTTCGGGTTCGTCATCTTCGTTATTATGCTTATTTTGTACGGAGTGGTCGGAATCATCTTGCCACACCATTTTGTAGAATTCGAATGGATCGGCTTCGTCGTCGATATATTTCTCTGGCGATTTTTCAGATAAATCATGATCGAAACTTTCGAAGTCATCAACTTTTGGAGTAGTTTCTTCTGGTGAAGCGTACTCATCAAATGAATCGTCATCAGTATTTGGTGAAAGATCGTCACCGAATTCTTCTAAAATCGGATTCTCATCCATTTCCTGTCTAAGATGCTGTTCCAATTGCACTATTGGCAATTGCAATAATTTCAGATATTGAATTTGTTGAGGAGTCAAGGTCATTCCAAGACCAGTCCTCAAATCAAGAGACATCTTCATAAATTTTGCTCAATTCCTATTATCAACTTTGGATTTTGCAATCCCCCCATTGGCAAAATTAAAGATAATTTTTTATCTTTCCAAATATTTTGGCATAAAAATTGTTAAATGTCACGAAAAATTACTCATTTTTGCAATATGAGACAAAAATATGGTACCAATCGTCTCCGTAAGCTCTTATAAGAGCGTCTTTTAAGCTAACGTAAAGTGGAATATTTTCAGTTGTTCCTTTTTTGCGAGCCGGATCGCATTCTTCGATTTGACTGTAATAAAGATAATTCATTCCGAATTTAGAAACCCTAATTGGATATAGATGGCAAGAAATTGGTTTTCTAAATGGCAATTTTCCTTCGAAATATCCTTTTTCGATTGCACATTTTGCAATGTCCCCATTCCAATAAACAAAAACGCAATCTGTATTTTCGATGCACTTTGTAGAATATCCACCTTGTTTGCCTTCGAAAGTACCGTGAGTTTCAATAAAATTTCTATTTCTTTCAGAGAGATAATCTTTTACTATAGGGTAAGCTTCTTCGCAAAGTCTTACTTCTTCGTCCAATAGCGGAGCGCCTGTTTCTCCTGGGAAAGTACAACAGGCACCTTTGCAAATACTTAAATCGCAGCAAAATTTTGCATTTACGACTTCTTTTTCAACTAATAAATTTTCTATAAGTAGCATATGATTTATTTATTATCCGAAATTTCTGGTTTAACTTCTTTCTTTGCTTTGCTTGGTTTTTTAGCTACTTTATAGTCTTTAAAAACGTGTGGCATTGCTTCTTTTGCGTGCTTAATAAAGAAAATTTCCAAATCCTGAGTAATAATTGGATTAATATCTTCTACATCTCTTTTATTGTCATAAGGCACTAATACTGTTTTGATGTTATGTCTTTTTGCAGCCAAAAGTTTTTCATTAAGTCCACCAATTGGAAGAATATTTCCTCTTAAAGTGATTTCTCCTGTCATAGCAATATCGCCACGTGCATCTTTTCCAGAAAATGCCGAGATTAATGCCATACACATAGTAATACCAGCCGAAGGTCCGTCTTTTGGAATTGCCCCTTCTGGAACGTGAATGTGAATTTCTTTCTTTTTATAAAAGCCTTCGGGCAAACCTAATTCCTCTGAATAGGCTCTAACAAAAGTGAGTGCAGCTCTTGCTGATTCTTTCATCACTTCGCCGAGTTTGCCAGTTAAAATAAGTCTTTCAGGTCCATTAATAATTGCAACTTCAATTGGAAGAATATCGCCACCAACACTTGTCCAGGCGAGTCCTGTAACAACACCGGTTTTATCGGAAAGTTCATCTTTTTTATCTTTAAATTTTGGAGCTTTCAGGTATTTCTCAACGTCCTTAGCAGAAATAATAGTTTTGCTCTTCTGCATAGATTTTTTGAACTTAGGATTGTCTTTAAGAGCTTGTCTGATTTCTTCAGTTTCGCCTTTTCCATTGCCGATATTTTGATTTTCACCGAATTTTGAAACAATTTCTTTTATTACTTTTCTCAAAAGTGAAGAAATTTCTCTTTCCACGTTTCTAACGCCAGATTCACGAGTATATTCTCTGATAATTCTTAAAATTGCAGATTCATCAATATCGATATTAAATTCGCTGATTCCGAATTCTTCTTTTAATTTTGGCAAAATATGTCTTTTTGCAATTTCTAATTTATCTATATCAAGATAACTGCTTAGCTCAATTATTTCCATTCTGTCCTGCAAAGGTAGTGGAATGTCGTAACGAACATTCGCTGTGGTAATAAACATTACGTTTGAAAGATCATAATCTACCTCGAGATAATGATCATTGAACATAATGTTTTGCTCAGGGTCTAACACTTCGAGTAAAGCTGCTGATGGATCCCCACGGAAATCCATTGACATTTTATCAATTTCATCTAATAAAATTACTGGATTAACTGTTCCTGCTTTTTTCATTGATTGAATGATTTTACCAGGCAAAGCGCCAACATAAGTTCTTCTGTGGCCTCTGATTTCGGCTTCATCTCTAACTCCACCGAGTGAAAATCTTACGAAGCTTCTTCCTAATGCCCTTGCAATAGAGCGAGCTAATGAAGTTTTACCAACTCCGGGAGGTCCCACAAAGCATAAAATCTGACGCTTTAAGAATCCAGCCATATTCAGAACAGCTATGAATTCTAAAATTCTATCCTTAGGTTTTTCTAAATCATAATGGTCTTCGTCAAGTATTTTCTTAACATTTTCGATATTTAAGTCATCTTGAGTTCTTTTTGTCCAAGGAATTGATGTCAAAAGCTCAAGATAAGTTCTTGTAACTGCAAATTCTGGAGCCATTGTTGGAGTTTTTTTCAACTTATTGAATTCTTCCATAGCTTTTTCTTTTACAGCTTCGGGCATATCACATTTATCGATTGCATCTTTGATTTGCTGGATTTCAGGAATATATTCGTCCTCTTCTCCAAGTTCTTTTTGCAAAGCACGAATTTGCTCTTGGATGTAATACTTTTTCTGGGTTTTTTGGATTGTATCTTGAACCTTAGTGTCGATTTCAGTCTCTATTTTGAGTAATTCTAATTCTGAATTCAAAACTGAGGATAATTCAAAATATTGCTCTTTTAGCGCAATTTTCTCTAAAATTCTTTGCTTTTGCTCAACTTTCACCTGAAGATTTGCAGCAGCATAATAAAGTTTTTTAACTGGATCAGCAATATTGTCAAAAGCTGCAATGGTATCCGAAGGGATATTATTATTCGATTTAATATAATGCTTAAAGTTTTCAGAAGAAATCCTCACCAATGCTTCAAGCTCTGGGTCATTCTCTTTATAAACATTATCAAGTATTGTTACCTCACCGTGTAAATACTCTTTTTGCTTTTTAGTTTTTTTATAAACTCCGTGAGCAAATCCTTCAACCAACACTTTAAGTAAATTGTTAGGAAGTCTTAATATTTGAATAATTTTAGCAACAGTACCATATTTATAAATGTCAGTATAAGTTGGCTCTTCAACAGCCGAAGACTTTTGAGCAGCAACAAAAATATACTTGCTTTTTTCCATTGCATCAGAAACTGCTTTCAATGATGAAGCTCTTCCAATAAGAACAGGAAAAATCATATTTGGGTAAATTACTATATCTCTCAAAGGCAAAATTGGAAGTAACTTTGGAATTCCTGCATTATTTTTAGTTAAATCTTCTATATCTTTAAAATCTAAATCCATTATTTTAATTTCGTTAATTTACATAATCAAGATTAGACGATTAATTTTTTATCATCGTCTATTATTTGTTGTTTTTTTAAATAATGAATATGAATATGACTGATGTTATAAAGGAAAAAAAGAAGAAAAACCCGCTTTTGTCTATCTTTTTAACAATTTTATTTGATTTACTTGGATTTGGTTTAATAATTCCTGTTCTTGCGCCATTGGTACTTTATAATGAAGTTGGGATTATTCCAGCAAGCTTTACAATGGAAGATAAAAAAATTGTCTTTGGCTTGCTAATGGCAATTTATTCGTTAGCACAATTTTTTAGTAATTCGATTTTAGGTGCAATTTCCGATAGGATTGGTAGAAGAAAAACTCTTTTATTTTCCTTGGTGTTTACTTTATTAGGATACGTCCTATTAACAGGTGGTATTCACGCAAAGAGCTTAGTATTGGTCTTTCTTGGGAGATTACTCCCTGGTATTGCAGCTGGTAATATTGGTATTTGCTATTCAGCAATTGCTGACGTTAGCACTCCAGAAACTAAGACTAGGAATTTTGCATTAATAGGTGTTGCTTTTGGATTAGGATTTGTAATAGGTCCATTTGTCGGAGGGATTTTATCAGATAAAAGTATTGTTTCCTGGTTCTATTACGATACGCCATTTTTCGCAACTGTGTTTTTATCATTGATTAATTTAATTGTAACTTACTTTAATTTTGAAGAAACGCTAAAAGTAAAAACCAATAAGAAATTAACTATTTTTACTGGATTAAAAAATATAAATAAAGCTTTTTTGCATCCTAGTTTAAGAAGTTTATACATTGTAGTTTTTCTATATAATCTTGGATTTTCATTCTTCACATCATTTTTGACAGTATTTTTAATTGATAAATTTCAATTTAATCAGCAGCAAATAGGAATGACTTTTGGATTTCTTGGGATTTGTATAATTGTTGGTCAAGGGTATATTGTTAGGAAATTATCAAAAAAATGGTCGCCAGAGAAAATGACAATAAGCTTTTTGCCAGTTTTGGCAATAGCAATATTTGCATTATTGTTCCCATCAAATTATCACGCGATTTATTTCATTTTGCCATTTATTTCAATAGCATACTCTGCTGCAAATAGCTCGGCAACTGCATTGATCTCTAATTATGCGGGACCAAGCATCCAGGGCGAGATTATGGGAATAACAATGTCGCTAAATGCACTATCACAAGGTATTCCTGGTTTGATTGGTGGAAGTCTTTCTGCATTGAATATGTATTATCCAAGCGTTTTAGCTGGAATATTAGCATTAGTTGGATGGCTAATTTTGCATCTTTTCTTAAGAAAAACCCACGACAAAGTGGAAGCTATAAGTTAAAAAAAAATATACGATTTATTAATAAATATAAAGATCTTAGTTTGAAAAAATCAATTATCTTTATGGGTACTCCAGAATTTGCAGTACCCACTTTAGAAAAGCTCAATGAGCATTTCGACGTTAAAGCTGTGGTAACAGTGCCAGACAAACCTCAAGGTAGAGGACTAAAATTAGTACCTTCTCCTGTAAAAATTAAAGCCGAAGAGCTAAATATCCCAATATTGCAACCCGAAAAACTAAAAGATGAAGAATTTATCAATCAAATAAAAGAAATCAATCCTGATCTTATTTGTGTTGTCGCTTTCCGAATTCTGCCAAGAGATGTGTTTATTATTCCAAAATTGGGAACATTTAATATTCACGGAAGCTTATTGCCTAAATTCAGAGGAGCAGCTCCAATTAATTGGGCAATTATTAATGGTGAAAAAGTGACTGGCTTGACGTCATTTTTGATTCAGGATAAAGTTGATACTGGTGATATTTTAATTAAGCGGGAATTAGAAATAAAGCCAGGCTTTACTGCAGGTGATTTGCACGATTTATTAATGCCAATTTCGGCGGACTTGGCAGTAGAAACCTGCAATCTATTGATTTCTGGTGAGTATCAAGCCTTAATGCAAAACCACGAAGAAGCAACAGCAGCTCCAAAATTATTTGCAGAAAATCTGAAAATCAATTGGGCAAGCAATTCGTTGGAATTAAAGAATTTAATTCACGGAACTTCTCCAATTCCTTGCTCTTGGACTTTATGGAATGATAAAAAATTAAAAATTTATAGAGTAGAAATTTCAGAAAAAAGTAATAAATTGCAACCTGGTGAGTTTGTAATTATTAATAATTCCTTACTGGTGGGAACCAATGATTTTGCATTAGAATTATCAGAAATCAGACCAGAAGGCAAGAAAACAATGAGAACTATAGAATTTCTTAGAGGTTACAGAGGCGAATCATCCGGGAAATTCAATTAAAAGGTATAAATTATGAAAACATACGAATTTAAAATTGACCCATTGACCAACGAGGAATATCTCGAAGTCTATTTAAGAGGTCAACAATTATTAAATGACCCCTTATTAAATAAGGGTGCGGCATTTACTTACGAAGAAAGAAAAGTTTTTGGATTAACTGGCTTTATGAGGAATAAAAATGTTCCAATCGAAAGTCAATCCGAGCGCTCTTATGAAATGCTCCAGAGAAAACACGACGATTTGGAAAAATATATCTTCTTGCAAGGATTGCTCAATAGAAATGAAACATTGTTTTATCATCTATTAAGCAAACATTTAAAAGAGCTTCTTCCGATTGTTTATACTCCAACTGTTGGCTTGGCTTGCCAAAAGATGAGTACAATTATGAGAAGATTCAGAGGAATTTATATAACTCCAGAAAATATTGAAGATATTGATCAGATTTTTGACGGATTAAACCAGCAAGAAATCAGCTTAGTCGTTGTTACAGATGGCGAAAGAATCCTTGGTCTTGGAGATTTAGGTTCTGACGGAATGGGAATTCCAATTGGAAAAGTAAATCTCTATGTTGCAGCTGGTGGACTCAATCCAGCTTGCTGTTTACCAGTTACATTAGACGTTGGTACTAATAACAAAGAATTATTGAATAGCGATGCTTATCTTGGATTAAAAAAACCAAGATTGCAAGATGCTGAATACGATGAATTTATCGAAAAATTCGTACTCGGTATCAAGAGAAATTGCCCAAGTGCCTTATTACAATGGGAAGATTTTGCAAAAGACAAAGCATTTAAACTTTTGGATAGATATCAGGAAAGAATTTTATCTTTCAATGACGATATTCAAGGAACTGGTGCAACTGCCCTATCTGCATTAATTTCTGCTTTCAAATTAAAAGGAACAAAATTTGCAGACGAAAGATTTGTCGTTGTCGGAATGGGTCAAGCTGGAGCAGGAATTTGCTACAATGTAAGAAATATGCTCAAAGAAGAAGGATTATCAGATATTGAAATTAAGAAGAGAATATTTGCTTTAGATGTTGATGGCTTAGTAACTTATGATATGCCAAATCTAGAATATCAGATGCAATTATTTGCCCAGAATTCTGAAGATTTGAAAGATTGGATTTTAGATGAACCAGGCAAAATTGGATTGAAAGACGTAATCAGAAATACAAAAGCAACCGTTTTGGCTGGAGTAACAGCTCAAACTGGAATGTTTGATGACGAAATTCTAACTATGATGGCAAATAATACTGAAAGACCTGTAATTTTTGCATTATCTAATCCAACTTCAAAATCCGAATGTACTCCAGCAGATGTTTATAGAGTTACAAAAGGCAAAGGATTATTCGCAGCAGGATCTCCATTCGACCCAATTGTAGGGGAATATGGAACAATGTACACATCTCAAAGCAATAATATGTATATTTTCCCAGGAGTTGGTTTAGGAGCATTGGTTAGCAAAGCTCACAAGATTAATTTCAAAATGTTTTTTGCAGCTTCAAAAGCATTGAGCGACTTGGTAAGTGACGAAGAACTGAAAAATGGGAAGCTTTTGCCAGATATGGATAACATTAGATCAATTTCTGCACATATTGCAATTGCAGTAGCAAAATCCGCAAGAGACAATGGCTATGGCAGATTAGCATCAGATGATGAACTCGAGAGATTTGTCTATAAAGCTCAATGGAAATCTCAATATTACTATTATCGTCAGCCAAGAGCACAGCATTAAAAATTACCCTACCCTAAGTCCCTCCCCTTGAAGGGAGGGACTTAAAGAAAAATATTTACTAAATACTAATTTTTTTTGCTTATTTTTACAAAAATAAAATTTACTAAAAACTAAATTATTTTTGAGTTTGGATTATGAAAAAAATTCTACTTTCTACTATAGCAATCTTAACATTGCTTTTTACTACAAATATAAGTTCAAAGCAAGACAATCAATATATTGTTATTGCTTGGAATGATCTAGGGATGCATTGCTCCAATAAAGATTTTTCTTCAATTGCAGTTTTGCCTCCTTATAATAATTTATATGCTCAGGTGATAAAAGTCGGAAATGCAACTACAATGCCTTCGGTTATAACAACTGACATTAAAGTAAAGTATGAAATTCCAGGGAATACCTATTCTGTTGGGAAAACTAATTTTTGGACTTATTCCAAAAAATTATTTGGGGTTACTTTAGCGGATAATATTGGACTTAAAGGTGCTGGTCTAAGCGGTTATTTAAATCCAACTGGCAATTATTTCAATATTGAAGGAATACCAATAACTCCATACTCGGATTCTGATTTAGTAAATGAAAATCCATACCAATTAGGTTTGGTAACTGTATACGATAACAACAATAATGTATTAGCCACCACACAGCCAGTTATTCCAGTTTCAAACGAAATAACTTGCGTATCTTCTGGTTGCCATACTAGCGAAAATGACATTATCAGCAAACACGGCGAAGGTTTATCAATTGCTAATAAACCATATCTTTGTGGTAATTGCCACGCAACAAATGCATTAGGTACAAAAGGCAATGGCGAAGCCCCAATTTTCTCAAGAGCAATTCATAGCTCTCACTCAACAGTAGCAAAAGATTGTTATAATTGTCATCCAGGACCAAAGACTCAGTGCTTTAGAGATGCAATGTATAAAGCTAAAAAGAAATGTACAGATTGCCACGGAACAATGGCAAATATTGCGACTACTATACGTAATGGCAGAAGACCTTGGTTAGATGAACCTACTTGTGAAATGAGTGGATGTCACGCTTCTCAATATGCTGTTAACGCAAAAACTCTTTATAGAAATTCAAAAGGTCACGGTGGATTGTATTGCTCCGCTTGTCACGGATCTCCGCACGCAATTTTACCTACAGTTCAGGCGAATGATAACGTTCAAAACAATAAACTTCAGGGTTATAGTGGAACTTTAGATAAATGTGAAGCCTGCCACGGTGTGGTTCCTGAGGGTCCAGGACCTCATAGTATTGCACCATCAGAAGTGAAGGTTAATAAACTTGATGATATTTCAAAAAATGAAATTCTCCAAAATTATCCAAATCCATTTACTGGCAATACCCAATTTAATTTTAATTTGATTGAATCAGGTTTTGTTAAACTCGAAGTCTTGGATATTAATGGTCAATATTTATTTACAGGTATAAGTGAATATTTGCCAACTGGTAGTTTTTCAACGAATTTGAATTTTAATAGTTACAATAACGGTGTTTATATTTGCATTTTAAGAGTAAATGGCAAATCATATACAAAACTAATTTCTAAGAATTAATTTTCGTCGCGTCATGCCGCACTTCGGTGCGGCATCTAACTTTACCAATGACGTCTTGGTCAAACCCCACCCTAAATCCCTCCCCATGAAGGGAGGGACTTGAAGAAGTAGCACAGACATTTATGTCTGTGTATATTCAATTCCGTCAACCTGAACGAAGTGAAGGATCGCGTTAATTATTCTGACTGTCATGCCGCACTTCGGTGCGGCATCTAGGTGATATTTCTCGCCCTCTGGCTCTAATCCTGTTGGGTCTTTAAACGAAATTGGGTTGTTGTTGGCATAGTGAAAATTCCCCTCTTGAGGGGTGGCATTGCGAAGCATCTTGATGCGATGCAATGACGGGGTGGAATCTTTAATCATTAGATTTCCTCAAATCATTTATCCATTTCTCAATAGCAAATTTAACACTTTTCTTTACATTTTCAATGTTTTTTTTAATTTCAATATCTTTAAAGCGAATAATTTCTAAATTAAGAGATTTCAAATATGAATCTCTTTCTAAATCATAT
>CAIWET010000031.1 GCA_903911805.1 uncultured Ignavibacteria bacterium
TAAAATTTCTAAAAAAAATAAAATATTAAAAGTGCTCTTCAAAGTTTGTCATTTTACCAAAAGTTCAGTAATTTTGTATAATGTATTATTTAGTTTTTTGAAAAAGCTATTTATTTTTTTTATAGATTTTTAAGGTACAAGCAAATGAGCGATTACAAAATTATTTGGACTAAAATTGATGAAGCGCCTGATATGGCCACCTACTTTTTATTGCCGATTGTTCAGAAATTTACTCAAAACACCGGTATTAGCGTTGAAACTCGTGATATTTCATTATCAGGACGTATCATTGCAAACTTTCCTGAGAATTTAACAGACGACCAAAAAATTGAAGATTATCTTTCACAATTAGGTGATTTGGTTAAAAAACCTGAAGCAAATGTTATTAAACTACCTAACATCTCCGCTTCTATTCCTCAGTTACAAGCTGCAATCAAAGAATTACAAGGAAAAGGATTTAATATCCCTGATTATCCTGAAGAACCAAAAAATGACGCAGAAAAAGCTTTACAAGAAAGATTTTCTAAAGTATTAGGTTCATCTGTAAACCCAGTTTTACGTGAAGGTAACTCAGATAGAAGAGCTGCAGCATCAGTTAAGAAATTTGCTCAAAAATTCCCTCATAGAATGATGAAACCTTGGCCAGAAAGTGGCTCAAAAGCAAGAGTTCTTCATATGGAAAAAGGCGATTTCTATGGTTCAGAAAAATCAGTTACTTTAGATAAACCAACAGAAGTTAGAATTGAATTCGTTGCCGAAAATGGCGATGTTAAAGTATTAAAACCAAAATTAAACTTATTAGCTGGTGAAATTCTTGATTGCTCAACAATGAACGTAAAATCATTGAGAGAATTTTTTGCTCACGTAAATGAAGAAGCCAAAAAAGACGGAGTTCTTTATTCATTGCACTTAAAAGCTACTATGATGAAAATTTCTGATCCAATTATGTTTGGTCACGCTGTTTTAGTTTATTATAAAGAAGCACTTGATAAACATATGGATACATTGAAATCAATAGGTGTTAATTTCAATAATGGTTTGCAAGATGTTTATGATAAATTAGATAGACTTCCAGCAGAAAAACAAGAAGAAATCAAAGCAGACATTGCAAAAGTTTACGAAACTCAATCAGCTCTAGCTATGGTTGATTCAAGATATGGTATCACTAATTTACACGTTCCAAATAATGTAATCGTTGATGCATCAATGCCAAACGTTGTTCGTGATGGTGGCAAGATGTGGAACAATGACGACCAATTGCAAGACTGTATCGCAGCAATTCCAGATAGATGCTATGCTACAATGTATTCAACAATCTTAGAAGACGCTAAGAAAAATGGTCAATTCAATCCAGCAACTATGGGTTCAGTTTCAAACGTAGGTTTGATGGCTCAAAAAGCAGAAGAATATGGCTCACACGATAAAACTTTTGAAGCAGCAGCAAATGGAACAATTAAAATCATTGATACCGATGGTAATGTTTTAATGGAACAAGCAGTAGAAGCTGGAGATATCTTCAGAGCTTGCCAGGCAAAAGACGAACCAATCAAAGATTGGGTAGGATTAGCAGTTAAAAGAGCAAGAGCATCACAAACACCTGCAATTTTCTGGTTAGACGAAAACAGAGCTCACGACCGTGAAATTATCAAAAAAGTAAATGCTTATTTACCAGATCACGATACAACTGGATTAGAAATCAAAATAATGAAACCAACAGATGCTATTGCATTTTCATTAATTAGAGTTCGTCAAGGTTTGGATACAATATCAGTTACTGGTAACGTATTAAGAGATTATCTAACAGATTTATTCCCAATTTTAGAATTAGGAACATCTGCAAGAATGTTATCAATAGTTCCATTGCTAAATGGTGGTGGATTATTTGAAACTGGTGCTGGTGGATCTGCTCCAAAGCACGTTCAGCAATTAGTAAAAGAAAACCACATTCGTTGGGATTCATTAGGTGAATATTGTGCTTTAGTTCCATCATTGGAATTAGCATTTGAACACACTAAGAGCAATAAAGTTAAAGTATTAGCTGAAACTTTAGACGTAGCAATTGGAAACTACTTAGAAAATGGTAAATTACCATCAAGAAAAGTAAAAGAAATCGACAACAGAGGTTCATCTTTCTATTTAGCTTTATATTGGGCACAAGCATTAGCAGCTCAAAATAATGATGCAGATTTAAAAGCAAAATTTGAGAAAATTGCAGCTGATTTAACTGCTAACGAAGCAAAAATATTCCAAGAATTAATTGATTGCCAAGGTCAACCTGGAGATATCGGTGGATATTACAAACCAGATTGGGACAAAGTGAATGCAGTAATGCGTCCAAGTGCAACATTGAATGCAATTATTGACGCGATATAATAATTTATTTGTCATTCCTGCGAAAGCAGGAATCTAATGATTACTCAAAGCGATTTAAGGAGACTTAAGTCGCTTTTTTTTGTTGAAAAATCATAATTAAAATTTTGCAATTATATTATCGTTTTTAAATTAAATTGAAATATTAAAGAGGAATATATGACATTTGATAATGTGCTTGACGCTGTTTCTGAGCTTCCATTTGAGCAGCAAGAATCATTGGTAGATATAATTAAAAGTCGAATGAATGATAGTGTTAGGAAAAGAATTGCTAATGATGCAAAAATTTCAATTTCTGAATTTGAAAATCAAAAATATAAGGCTGAGACTGCCGAAGAACTAATTAACAGATTAAATTCAAATTTGGAATAAAAAATGAAACGAGAGTTAGTTTCGACTACTAAATTTGAAAAATCTTTCAAGAAGTTTGTAAGAAGTTATCCATATTTGCAAAAATCAATATCAAATTCGCTAAAATTGATGGAAGATGATTTATTCTCAACTAAATTATCAACTCATAAATTAAGTGGTGATCTGTTTGGATTATCTGCTTGCTCTTGTGGATATGATTGTAGAATTATCTTTACAATTAGAAAGAATAATGAAACTAATGAAGAAATTATTCTTCTTTTAGATATTGGTACACACGAAGAAGTTTATTAAAATTAAAACAATTTTTAAAAGCGATTTAAGGAGACTTAAGTCGCTTTTTTTTTTGGATTTATTAAAAAAACTGCGTAATTTTGATTTTTATAACTTTTTCAGTACAATATGTCAAAAAACAGCTCCGTAGGAGCTAACTATTAGTAGAAAAATTAGTATTAATAAAATTTAAGCTCCTTTAGGAGCGACCTGAAAAGAAATGCCAAATACATTTTCTCAAATATATATACAATTAGTTTTTGCTGTTAAGGGTAGACAGAATCATATTTCTAAAAATCATAAAGATGAATTACATAAGTTCATAACCGGTATTGTTAAAAATCGAAATCAAAAATTAATTTCAATAAATTCTATGCCAGATCATTTCCATTTATTAGTTTCAATTGATCCAGATATTAAAATATCAGATTTGGTAAGAGATATAAAATCTGGTTCATCCAAATTTATTAATGATAATAAATGGTTTCCTGGAAAATTCAATTGGCAAGAAGGCTATGGTGCTTTTTCATATTCCAAAAGTCAAGTTCATAAAGTAGTTCAATATATTTTAAATCAAGATATCCATCATCAAACAAAATCATTTAAAGAAGAATATATTGATTTTTTAAACAAATTTGATATAGAATATAATGAAAAATATCTTTTTGTATGGATAGAAAAGTTCGCTCCTAACGGAGCTTTAAAAATCATTCTTCTGATTCAGCTACTAATAGTAAGCTCCTAGCGGAGCTTATTCTTAATCAAAATAATATTTGAAATTGTCTTACGTATATACGTATATATAAATAATGGAGTATATATATGTCAAATGGTATGATTACTATCAGAGTAAACGAAATTGAAAGAGAACAAATAAAACTTTTATCTCTATTTGAGAATAAAACTGTTTCTCAGATGGTTAAGGATTTGGTAAATAAAGAATTGAAAAATAAAAAACTAACACAAAAAGAGATAAGGAATTTGCCAAAAGAGCAAAGAAGATTAATTTTGGAACAACTGACTAAAGAGTCTTTACCATACTACGAAAAATACAGAGAAGAATTAATTGTTGAAGAAGTATTTGATGGTATTGAATGAAAGTAATTAATAATTTTCACCAAGGCGACATTTGTTTAATTGATTTTAATCCAACAATTGGACAAGAAATTAAAAAAATAAGACCAGGAATCATTATTAATGGCAATTTTGGAACTGGGCTGGATCTCAAAATTGTATTGCCGATTACAAGTTACCAACCAGATTTCGATAAAATTTGGTGGTTAGCCAAAATTGAACCAAACCAAGAAAATGGATTAACAAACAAAAGTGTTGTAAATTGTTATCAAATGAGATGTATTTCTTCTTTACGAATAATAAAAAAAATTGGAAAAATTAATTCAGAACTATTAGAGGAGATTATTTCTACTTCTCAAAATTGTATTGAATTAGATTATCCTTTTTTTGTACCTTCTAAATAAAAATCAAATTATTTCTTTTTGATTGGACAGAATAGACCTCTCCTAGCGGAGCTTGATTGTGCTTTTGAATCTTTTTCTATTAACAGTTCGCTCCTGACGGAGCTAAAATAAAGTCAACCTTCTTTTTATTCTATTTTTAAAAAATACAATTTTCTTGATGTAAAATAAAATAAATTTTAATCCAATGTCTCTTTATTGAGGTATATTGTTTTGGTTTTAATTGTTATGATATGATTAAAAAATTACTTTTTAGCTATAGAGAAATTAAATTTGAATATAAAATA
>CAIWET010000032.1 GCA_903911805.1 uncultured Ignavibacteria bacterium
AATCATTATTGTATTTGTAATTACTTTTTAACTATACTGATAAGTAATTTCATTACTTTCAGTCGTTATTTTAAAATATACTTTTATTAAATTAAATTCAATAATTTTCAACATTGAATATTCGTATAATATTAAATTCATCATTTTTTTATAAATTTGAAAAGATAAAATTTACTAGAAAGAGAAATTGATGTTTTCAAGAATTTTAATTGCCAATCGTGGCGAAATTGCAGTAAGGGTTATTAGAGCAGCTAAAGAATTAGATGTAGAAACTGTTGCTATTTTCCACGAAGTTGATAAAGGTATGCCTTTTGTTCATTATGCTGATTATGCGTATCAATTACATTCAGATACTCCAAAAAATGCCTATCTGGATATGAATCAAATAATCGAGATTGCTATAAAATCAGGTGCTGAAGCTATTCATCCTGGTTATGGCTTTCTCTCGGAAAGATCCGAATTTGCTCAAGCAATTGAAGATGCTGGTCTCGCTTATATTGGCCCATCTGCTTCAGCAATTGATTCGATGGGATCTAAAACGAAGGCTAGAGAATTGATGAGTTCTGCAGGAGTGCCTATTGTTCCAGGAACTAAAAAAGCGATTACTGACTTTGTTGAACTATTTTCAATTGCCAAAGAAATTGGATACCCAGTTTTACTTAAAGCATCTGCTGGTGGTGGTGGAAAAGGAATGAGAAAAGTTTTGAGTGAAGATGATTTGAAATCTTCATTTGAATCTGCTCAAAGAGAAGCAGCAAAAGCTTTTGGTGATGATTCAGTATATATCGAAAAATATATTGTTAATCCTAAGCATATCGAAATTCAAGTTATAGCAGACAAACACGGTAATTATGCATATCTTGGTGAAAGAGATTGCTCAATTCAAAGAAGACACCAAAAATTAATTGAAGAAGCTCCTTCCAATATTCTTGATGAAATTACAAGACAGAAAATGGGCGAAGTAGCTGTTAATGCTGCAAAAGCTTGCGGATATTATAATGCAGGTACTGTTGAATTTGTTATGGATAGAGATAAGAATTCCTATTTTCTTGAAATGAATACTAGACTTCAAGTTGAGCATCCAGTTACCGAAATGGTTACAGGAATTGACTTGGTTAAAGAGCAATTAAGAGTTGCCTCTGGAGAAGAGCTTTCTTTTAGACAAGAAGATGTCAAATTGACTGGCCATGCAATTGAGTGTAGAATTGTTGCTGAAGACCCATTCAATAGTTTTATGCCAGATATTGGAACCATAAATTATATGCGCGAACCAGGTGGAAAAGGAATTAGAATTGATAGTGGTATCGAAACTGGTTGTGAAATTACAATGCACTTTGACTCAATGCTTGCAAAATTGATTGTTTGGGGCAAAGATAGAGCTGATGCACTGAATATTATGGAAAGTGCTCTAAAAAATTACAAAATCAAGGGAATAAAAACTATAATTCCATTTTTAGTTACTATTATCAATCATCCTCAATTTCAAAATGGATGGTTTGATACAGGTTTTATTGACAATGTTTATGAGTTTAGAGTTTTAGAGCAGATGAAAGAAGCACAAGAAGAAGTTATAGCTGCAATTTCTGCTTATAGTTTTAGAAAAATCAAGCAAAATGGTGGTAGCTCAACAGGTATTCCAAGTCAACAACAAGCTCAATCAAATAATTGGAAAAAAACCAGAAGTTATAAGGGAAGATAAAAAATGGAAAAATTAATAGTAACACTGAATGGCAAAGATTTTACTGCTGAATTCGATGAATCGAACGAAAAAATCGTTTATATAAATGGAAATTCTTATAGTATTGATTTATTAAAATCACATACTCAAAACATTCATACTTTTTCTGTAAATCAGAAATTAGTACAGATTGATATTGACTTAAGAGAATCAGAAATGGGATATATCACTTCTGATGGCTTAACCCACGAGTTGGAAGTTAACACTGAAACTAAGAAAATGCTTAAAAAATTCATCCAGTCTAAAGCAAATGCTGAGGGTGGCAAAAATGCTATAATCAAATCTCCAATGCCAGGATTAGTTATTAAAATACCTGTGGATGTTGGTCAGAAGATAGAAAAAGGTGATAAAATCATTATGATTGAAGCAATGAAAATGGAAAACTCACTCTCATCACCTATTTCAGGTACAATTAAAACTATTCATACTCGTGAAGGAATAGCTGTAGAGAAAAATGCTTTATTAATGGAAATTGAAGCTAATAGTTAATTTAAAATATATTTAAAAATGACACAAAAAGAAAAAGACGAGCTTATAAAACAAATGAAAAATGCTGACAGAGTAATTAAACTTATTGATAAAAAAGGTAACTTCAGAGCAGCGATTATCAACAATACACAATCCGCAAAAACTGCTCAGGTCAATCATCAATTGCACTATGCTCCTGCAGCATTTCTTGCAAAATTATTAGCTGGAGCAAGTTTGTTCTCCTCTTTCTTAAAAGGTGAAGAAAGAGTTCAAATTGATATTGATGGAAATGGATTAATTAGCAAACTATTTGCTGAAGCTTTGGAAGTTGGCGAATGTCGTGGATTTGCAAGATATGACGAAACCAAAATCTATGACCACGATAATTCTTTAACCTCATTTTTAGGAGCTGGTTTTTTAAGAATCACTAAGATACTTTACAATAGGAACGAACCTGTTTCAGGAATAGTTGAGCTCCAAAAAGGTGATATTGCAACTGATTTGGCTTATTATTTTACTCAATCTGAACAAGTTCCAACTGCAGTAATTCTAGATTGCAAATTAGACGATGACGGAAATATTCTTAAATCTGGAGGCATTTTGGTCCAAGCAATGCCTGGTGCTACTATTCCAGAAATTAAAGAAGTAATGAAATCTTTAGAAGATGTATCAAACTTCACTGATATGATAGGCGAATATTCTTATCAAGAAATTGCTAAAATTGTTTTTCCATTTGAATATGATCTAATTGCTTCTACCAGAGTAGATTTCTTTTGCAGATGTTCCAAAGAAAATTTCTTATCAAAATTGGTTACTCTCAACTTGAATGAAATAAAAGATATGAAAGATAAGGGAGACAATGAGCTTGTATGTGTTTATTGCAATAAGCATTATTATATAGAAAATGATGAATTTGATAAATTAATTGATAATATTCAAGCACGATTGAATTAGAGATATATGAAAAAGCTTCTAAATAACGATTATTTGATTTTAGCCTCTAGATTATTTCTTGGCTTCTTTTTTGTCCTTGCTGCGATTGGTAAAATAGCTGATCCAACTACTTTTGCCAAAGAAATGGGAAATTATCAAATATTCCCATTTTTCAGTTTGAATATTTTTGCATTAATCTTGCCTTGGTTAGAATTAATTTCAGGAATGATGTTAATTTTTGGAATAAAATTGAAGGCAAATTCAATTATAACAGGTGGGTTATTGATAATATTTATCATTGCTGTTTTTTCAGCAATGATGAGAGGATTGAATATCAATTGCGGATGTTTTTCAAATAAAATCACAATTGTTGGTTGGAATAAGATTTTAGAGAATACTGGATTATTGCTTTTAGCTATAGCCTTGTACTTCACACAAAGCAGAAAATTCTCATTTTTAGAGAATAATGAAGCTAATTATTAATGAAATATCAGATTTATTAATAGATTTAATAAACCCTCTTTTATGTTTGGTTTGTGAGCGACCAATTGACGAGAAAAATAATTCTCATTTAAAATTGGTCTGTTCCAATTGTTTAGCAAAAATGCCTTTAGCTCCTTCAGGAGATGAAATAATCAACATAATTTCCCAGAATTTTGATGCAAATGAATTTTGTATTGATTATGCCCATTCATTAATTGATATCAGAAAAGATATTAATTATTTAAAAATAATTTATGCTTTAAAATATTATGCTATACCTGAGGTTGCAGTTATTTTTGGAGCCGAATTAGCTAAATTAATCATTAAATCAGGGAAGAAATATGACTATTTAATACCTGTTCCAATACATAAAGCAAAAGCACGAGAACGAGGTTATAACCAAGCAAAATTGATTTCCGACAAAATAAGCAATGAGATAAATATACCTATTTTAGATAATCTAATCATTAGAAATCAGTATACAACTAGTCAAACACTTTTGAATCATTCAGAAAGAAAAAAGAATTTAGAAAAAGTTTATGAAATTGAACATTTGAATATCGATATCGAAAATAAAAATTTCCTAATAATTGATGATGTTTTGACTACTGGAACAACAATCAATAATATGGCAATAATCCTAAAATCAGCAAATGCTAATTTAGTTGATTGCGCAACAATTGCATTTGCATAATATAATATATACAAAAAAAAATCAGAAAAAACTAATGAAACTTAATTTTTCTTATACGTTTTAATATTTAAAACTTAATATGTCGGAAAAATTAAGTATATTTGCATTTTATGATTAATAGTTATTAAGAAAATATGTTTAAGATTATATAGTAGAATTATGAAGACAAAGACATTGTATTACGGGTTTGCATTCTTATCATTTCTAATTACATTTATTGCTTATGCTATGACTGTACAGCCCAGTGTTCCTTTTTGGGATTGCGGAGAATTTTCAGCTGCTGCAACTTGGCAGCAAGTACCCCATCCTCCTGGAGCACCACTCTTTTTAATTGCAGGTAAATTATTCCAGATTATTATGCCTTTTGGTGATTTAGGTTGGAGAGTAAATATGCTTTCCGTTACTGCTACTGCAATGACAATTATGTTATTATATTTAATCATCGTAAAAGTTATAAACAATTACAGAAATACTCCAATTGAAGATTTAAAAGATTCTTTAATGGTTTATGGTTCTGCTTTTGTTGGTGCTATTTCCTTTGCTTTTACTGATACATTATGGTTTAATGGCGTAGAATCAGAAGTTTACGCATCTTCATCAGTTTTTGTTGCCATCGTAGTTTACTTTATGATGAGATGGAACGAAGAAGCAGACAATCCTGGTCACGAAAGATATTTAATGTTGCTTGCTTACCTATTAGGCTTATCTATTGGTGTGCATTTATTAGCTATATTAGCAACTTTCTCTATAGTTTTAATGGTTTATTTCAAGAAATATGATTTAAATGTAAAATCTTTTGCAATTACTACTGTTATTGGTTTAGTGATTTTCTATCTTGTATATCAAGTTGTTATGATGTGGTTCCCAGCAATGTTAGCAGGTAATGCTCCATTTAAGGATGCTGCAAGAGAACCTTTAGTTGAAGGTAGTATGTTTATTACAATGTTCTCGATTTTAATTGTTATTGGTGCAATTTATCTAACCATTCATGGATATAGAAATCATAAGCCTATTTTAGCAATGTCAAGTTTGGCTTTTATTTTTATGTTATTCGGATTTACAACATATACTCAAGTTTTGATTAGATCCAATGCTAATCCTCCAATGAATGAAAATGAGCCTAAGACTTTGAAGAAATTAACTTCATATCTTGGTAGAGAGCAATATGGCGACCAAAGAATGTGGCCAAGAAGAACTGATTACAATGATGATTTAAAAATCAACTATTATTTGCTACAAGATGACAAAGGCGAATATGTATATGGCGATTGGAATGCTCCAGAATCTAAAGAATTTACAAGAAAAGATGGTAAACGTATTTATTTACCTGATTATAGCAACGTAAATACTGCTGGCGATTTAACTTATATGATGAAATATCAGATTAACCATATGTTCTTAAGATATTATTTCTGGAACTTTGTTGGAAAATCTTCAGATATTCAAGATGCAGGTTGGACATTCTCAGATAATTCTGAATCTCAGACAACAAATTATAAATCTGGAGTTGAACATCTATTCCCAGCAAAATTCTATGGTTTACCATTGATTTTAGGCTTGTTCGGATTGTTCTTCCATTTCAAAAAAGATCCAAAAATGGCTTTTAATTTCCTAATTATGTTCTTATTGATGGGTGTTTTAGCCGCTATTGCTCAGAATCAGCAACAACCACAGCCTAGAGAAAGAGATTATTTCTATGCTGGAGCCTTTATGGTTCATTGCTTGTGGATTGGGCTCGGAGTTTATGGATTAATTGAAATGCCATTCAAAAAGAAGGCTAATTTAGGAATAGTTACTGGCGTTTTGGCTCTAACAATTTTATTAGTTCCTGTAAACTTGGCAGTTGGTGGATGGAAATTCCACTCAAGAGCTGGCAACTGGTTACCATTTGATTATTCTTACAATATTCTTCAATCTGTTGAAAAAGATGCAATTTTATTTACAAATGGTGATAATGATACATTCCCATTGTGGTATTTGCAAGATGTTGAAGGCGTTAGAAGAGATGTTAGAATTGTTAACCTTAGCTTAGGTCAAACATTATGGTATATTGACCAATTAAAGAATAGAGGACCTTGGGGCTCTAAGCAATTACCTTTGAGCTTTAAAGACGAATCACTACGAACAGACGAAGAAAGCAACGAAGCTTTAAAATATTATGCTGGAAATGCTCAGAATATTTCTATCCCACTTGATAGAAAAATATTAGAGCAATATACTGATGATAAAGAATGGATTAACGCTAATGATGGCAATATGAAATTTACTTTTGTTGGTTCTCCATATAATGCAGAAGGTGGACAACAGAAATATTTATTCTATGTAAGTCATCAATTAATTCTTGACATTTTAAGACAAACAAAATTTGAAAGACCTTTATACTTCTCATCAACTGTTGGTTCTGACGTTTATGTTGGATTGAACAAATTCTTGAGATTAGAAGGTATGGCTTGGAGAATTTGCCCAGTTCCTGTTGCTCAAACAAAAACAGGTAATGTTAATGAATCTGTTATGGAACAATGTTTAATGAATATTGATAATTCTGATAATTATTCAAAAGAATTCAAATATGGATTCAAATTCAGGAATTTAGGCGATAATGATGTTTATTATGATGAAGTTCACCGTAGATTAATGGCCAACTATCGTCAAATTTATATGCAATATGCAATGTATGAAATTGACAAAAAAGCAAATAAGAAGAAATCTGCTGAAATTTTAGATATGATGAACAAACAGATTTCTGTTAACAAATTCCCTCTTTATGCTGAAGAAGAAGCTCAGATGGCTAGATTCTATTATGAATCTGATGCAATTCCACAAGCTAAAAAGTTTGCTGAATTATGTATCAAATCTGTTAATGAATTGAATAAAAATCCAAAGCTTAAAGCTTCAAGATACGAAAGAGAATTCTCTGACGGTAGAGGCGGAAGCTCAAATGTTATCAAATCTGCAGCAGAATCTTATAGAATTCTTGGCGATTTTGATTCAGCAAGAAATTTAATTATGGATGCTTATAATAATTCAGCTAAACAATTATCTCAGGTTGCTCAAATGAGCCAAACCAATCCTCAAGTTAAGAGAACAATTGATTATTTACGTAATAATATAGTTGAAACTCTTGCATTGATGAGAGAAATTGATAATTCTCAAGTTGAATTACTCAAAAAAGATGGAAAAGCAAAAGCGATAGAATTTGTAAATAAATTAATTACAAATTATACTAACCTCAAAGATCCAATTATTGACCAGATGTATTTGCCAGAAGTTAAACAATGGATTGACAAGCTCAATGGTAAAGTTTTAGCTACTGATTCAATAATTAAAGTTCAGTAATTTTTTGAAATCCTATAAGGACTGTTGCTATTAGAAATATATGCAACAGTCCTTATTTATAAAATAAGGATGAATTAATGTCACAGCTAATATCCATAATAATACCTGCTTATAACGAAGAAGATAGAATAATTTCTACTTTAGAAACCATAATCAAATATATGGATTCTCAGACTTTTTCTTATGAGATTTTAGTAGTTGATGATGGTTCTACCGATAAAACAAAAGATGTAGTTGTTAACTTTGGACATAAGGTTAATTATATAAAGCAGCCTAAAAATATGGGCAAAGGTGCTGCAGTTAAAAGAGGTATGTTAGAGGCTAATGGAGAAATCAGATTATTTAGTGATGCCGATTTATCTACACCAATTTTTGAAATTCATAAATTAGTAAATGAAATTGCTGCTGGAAATGACATTTGTATTGGTAATCGTGCTATGAATCGCGAAAACATTAAAGAACATCAGCCATTTTACAGAGAGTTTATGGGCAAAACTTTCAATAAAATTGTTCAACTCTTTTTATTTAAAGGTATAACTGATACTCAATGTGGATTTAAAGCTTATAATAAAGAATCAGCCATCAAGATTTTCTCAATGTCAAAAATAAATGGTTTCAGCTTTGATGTTGAGTCCCTTTTTCTAGCTCATAAATTTGGATTTAAAGTATCTCAAGTTTCTGTTGAATGGTATAACGACGACCGCTCAAAAGTTGACCCAGTAAAAGACTCAATTAAAATGTTAATCGAAATTTTCAAAATAAAAAAACTACATAAATAAGAATGAACTTTTTTCAAGCAATAATATTAGGCATAATTCAGGGATTAACAGAATTTCTCCCTATTAGTAGCACTGCGCATTTGACTATAGCCAATTATCTTTTCGGGCTTAACAATTCAGCTAATCCCGAAAAATTAACTGCTTTTATAGCAACAATTCAGCTTGGTACTTTATTCGCTGTAATATTATATTTCTACAAAGATATTGTAAATATAATAAGAGATTTTTTTGCTGAAAATTTTAAATCCAAAAGAGAGAAAATATCAAACCAAAGCTTAAATTCCCGCTTAGGATATTTTGTAATTTTTGGAACTTTTCCAATTGTAATTATTGGATTAGGATTCAAAAAAATAATTGAAGGTACTTTCACTAAGGATTTAACTGTAATTGCTTTTTCTTTGATTATACTTGGAATCATCCTATTTATCTCAGAAAAGACCGCAAAATTCAAAAAAGATTTAAAAGACATAAGTTTGAAAGATGCAATTTTGGTTGGGTTAGCGCAAAGTGTCGCCTTAATACCTGGATCATCTCGTAGTGGAACAACTTTAACCGCAGGATTATTCTTAGGAATGAAACGTGAGGTTGCTGCAAGATTTTCATTCTTATTAAGTATCCCTGCAGTTTTGGCAAGTGGAATGCTTGAATTTCTGCAACACGTAAAATTTCTTACAGCTGATGAATTATTAAATTACGTTATTGCAACAGCTTTCGCTTTTGTTAGTGGCTATTTAACAATTTCATTTTTATTGAATTTCTTGAAAACAAAATCAACATTGGTTTATGTATATTATAGAGTAATTCTTGGATTAGCAATATTATTATTTTTATATTTTTAATATGAAAAAAACACTCTTAACATATTGTTTATTATTAATTCTGGCAATGGTTTCTTGTGATAAGAATTCTGCACCTCAGAATAATGTTTTTAAGGATTCTGCAATTATGCAAGATCAACTAAATCAACAAAAATTTAATAAAGAAAAAAATAAGAATAATCCCGAAGTAATTAATCGTGATACATCTGAAATAACAAATGTTGCAATTTTAAAAACTAATTTTGGCAACATTATTCTTGGACTTTATGGAAAAGAAGCTCCAAAAACAGTAGAAAATTTCATTAATTTAGTTGATAGTCTTAAGTTTTATGATGGATTATTGTTTCATAGAGTAGCCTACAATTTTCTGATTCAAGCTGGAGATAAAAACACAAAAAATATCAAGAAAAAAGCAGATTGGGGTAAAGGTGGAACAACATTTTCTGGTAAGACACTTGAAGATGAATTATTTTCTCATACTACCAGTTATAAAAATGGATATCTTGTTGGCACTCTAGCAATGGCTAATAAGGGACCAAATACAGGCACTAGTCAGTTTTTCATTTGCTTAAAAGAAGCAATTAAGTTAAAAAATAAATATACAATTTTTGGTCGAGTTTTGGAGGGTATGCCAATTGTGGAAAAAATTTCTGCGGCAGAAATTACTCCAAGTGCTTATGACCCATTAGATGGTGTTCCTGTGGAACCTATCGTTATTCAATCTATTAGAATACAATATTAAAGGTATAAAAGAATGGCAAATAAAGAAGAATTATACGAAATTATTTATGAAGCTTTGGAAGATATAAATTCTACTTTACCAAAGAATAAACAAATAAAGAATGACCCTTCAGAAATTTTATTCGGTTCAGAAGGCAAACTAGATTCTCTCGGATTAGTAAATCTAATTGTTCAATTAGAAAATTTGATTGATGATAAATACGACAAATCAATTACAATTGCAGACGAAAAGGCTATGTCTGAGCACAGAAGCCCTTTCAGATCAATTGATTCTTTAGCTGAATATGCTGTTACATTATTAAATACTGAAGACTAAAATGGATAACAAAAAAGTAATGATGATTACCGGTACACGCAAAGGTATTGGTTATTATTTGTCAGAATATTATCTCGATAGAGGCTGGTTTGTTGCTGGTTGCTCACGTGAAATGAGTGATTTGAAACACCCAAATTATTTCCATTTTGAATGCGATGTAGCTAATGAAGCTAAAGTAAAACAATTTTTCAAAGAAACAAAAAAACGTTTTGGCAGAATTGATGCTTTGGTAAATAATGCTGGTATTGCATCAATGAATCATATCCTTTTAACTCCTTTGAGCACGATGGAAAGAATTTTCAAAACAAATGTTTTCGGTTCTTTCATTTTTTGTAGAGAAGCTGGAAAAGTAATGCAAAAACAGAAATTTGGAAGAATTATTAATTTTGCAACTGTTGCTACTCCATTAAAATTAGAAGGCGAAGCTGCTTATGCCTCATCAAAAGCAGCAATTGAAAGTTTGACTCAAATTATGGCACGAGAATTTGCTGAATTTGGTATTACAGTTAATGCGATTGGTCCTACACCAATTGAAACAGATTTGATTAAATCAGTTCCAAAAGAAAAAATGGCAGCCCTGATAAACAGACAATCAATTAAAAGATTGGGCGAATTCAGAGATGTTTCTAATGTTATTGATTTCTTGATTCAACCAGAAAGCGATTTTATTACAGGGCAAACAATTTTCTTAGGCGGAGTACAATGATAACTGATTTCTTAAAAGATAGATTTAATCAGAATCCCGAAAAAATAGCATTTATTTGGAATGATAACTATTTTTCATTTCAATGGCTATTGGATTCGATTGAAAACTATAAAAAAGAAATCATTGGAAATTTCGACTTTAATGGGAAAGTTATTTCATTAGAAGGACAGTATTCTCCTCATTCTGTTGCAATGCTTCTTGCATTGATAGAATTAAATGCAATAATAGCCCCAATTACTACTCAGATAGAATCTAAATTAAAAGAATATCACGAAATTTCTGAAACTGAGTTCATTATTTCAATGAATTTAGATAAATATGAAATTATAAAAACTGGAAATATTGCTAAAAATGAGTTAATTACTGAACTTAGAAATTTAAATAATCCTGGATTATTACTTTTTTCATCAGGTACAGCAGGCACAATTAAAGCTGCCTTACACGATTTTTCCAAATTATTTATTAAATATCATACACCTGGTAAAGATTTTATTACTCTCGCTTTTATGCTATTTGACCATATTGGTGGAGTTGATACTTTGTTCTATTCAATCTCAAATGCTAGCACTGTTGTTAATATTGACAATCGTAGCCCTGAAAGTATTTGCAAAGCAATTGAAAAATACAAAATCCAAGTTTTACCAACAACACCTACATTCTTGAATCTTCTCATTTATTCTGAAGAATATAAGAAATATGATTTATCTTCATTAAAATATATCACTTATGGCACTGAACCAATGCCTGAAAGCACATTAAAAAAATGTCTTGAAATATTTAATGATGTAAAATTTCTTCAGAAATATGGTACAACTGAAGTTGGTACATTACGATCAAAATCTGAGTCTCAGGAATCCTTATGGGTAAAAATAGGTGGCGAAGGATACCAAACCCGTATTATTGATGGATTGTTGCAAATTAAAGCAGAGTCAGCAATGATGGGTTATTTAAATGCACCTCAACCATTTACTGAAGATGGATGGTTTATCACTGGTGATTCAGTTGAAGTGAATGGCGAATATTATAGGATATTAGGAAGAAAATCAGAATTGATTAATGTTGGTGGTGAAAAAGTTTACCCTGCCGAAGTTGAAAATTCTATTTTAGAAATTGACAACATTTCAGATGTAACAGTTTTTGGTGAAAAGAATCCATTAATGGGAAATATTGTTTGTGCCGCGATTACATTGATTGACAAAGAAATCGATCAAAAAGAATTTATCAAAACTATCAAAAAACAATTAGCAATCAAATTAGAACCTTATAAAATTCCTGTAAAAATTAAAATTATTGATGAAGTGCAATATACTGAAAGATTCAAAAAAGGGAGAAAAGCAATTTAATGTCTATTCTTTCCCAAATATTGCCAAAATCATTAATTTATAAGATTAAAACTTATCAAATTGAACAACAAAAAAAGGAAATAGCAAAACTTCCTTTATTAGACGAACTTTCTTTCGAGAAAATATTAGTAAATGATATTGGATTAGAAAAAGGTGATACTGTTTTCATTCATAGTTCAATTGATAAACTCAATTTGGCATTCCCATTTTATAATATATTATCAATATTAAGAAGCGTTTTGGGCGAAGAAGGAACATTCCTCTTCCCTACTTATCCAAAATTAACTTCATATAAATTTTTAGTTTCTGGTGAAATTTTCAATGTAAAAAAGACTGCTTCTTATACAGGTATATTGAATGAATTTGCACGCAGACAAAAGGACGCAATCAGAAGTTTACATCCAACAAAATCAGTAACTGCCATTGGAAAAAATGCAAAAGAATTAACTGCAACCCATCAGAATTCACCATATCCTTATGATATTTGCAGCCCATATTATTTGATTAATAATTTTAATGCAAAAATAATTGGCCTAGGAATTAACACTTCTCACCTTTCATTCGTTCATACAATTGATGATTATCTAAAAGAAGATTTTCCTGTATTTCCATACCATAATCAGTTATTTGAAGCAAAAGTAAAAGATTATTCTGGAAATATTATCGATGTGCCAACTTATGCTCACGATATGAAAAAAATGGGATTTGATTTGCCAAAATTTGTAGAAGATAATTTTGATAAATCTATTGCCAAAAATATTAATATTGATGGAATGAAGTTCGCAAGATGTTATTCAAAACCACTTTTTGATAAAATGGTTGATATGGCTTTAAGTGGAAAAACAATTTACCCCAAAAAGCATTATAAAAGCGATTGGAAGCCAAAAGTATGAAAATAGGATTAATATTGACAAATGATTGGGAACTCTTTGGTGATGGCACTGGAGATTTCTTTGATTTGCAATTTCATCCTTTAATTAATCTAATGGAGTTATTAGATAAATATAACGCCAATATAACAATTATGGCTGAAACTGGGCAACAACTTGCATTTTTAAAAAGCACTAATGAACAACATCAATTATGTGCCACTAGTTGGGAATCAGTATTAAAAAAAGTTATAGCAAGTGGTTCAGATGTTCAACTTCATTATCATCCGCAATGGTATAATGTAAAATTTACTCAAGACAAATGGAACTTGAATTTGGGAAATTGGAAGCTTTCATCATTAGATTCTCACGCAATGGTAATTAAATTAAAGGAAGCAAAAGATTACCTTGAAAAAGTTATAAAAGAAGAAAAGCACGATTATAAATGCAGAGTTTTCAGAGCAGGTTCTTATTGCATACAACCAGCTGGTGAGCCTATAAATGCATTAAAGAAAATTGGAATATTGGCCGACAGCTCAGTTACAAAAGATTATAAAAATGATGGTTTTTTTGATTATACTAATGCGGCAAGTAATTTAATTCCATATAGAACTAGTAAGGAATTTATCGAGAAAAAAGGCGAAGATGGTTTAATAGAATTTCCGATTTATTCTGAGAATATTTATCATTCAGAAGCAATAAAGAAATACTCAAAAGAATCCTATTATTCTTGGTTCCATAAAATTAATGTGCCACACGATGAAATTCTATGGCAATTAGAAAAAGAGAAAACAAAAGACGAGAAATATCCGAGATCTCAAAGATATTACAAAAAGAATGAAGGAAAAAGTTTAAAATGGTATTTTTCCAAGATTATTCAAAAATCAGCAATTCAACTTGATTATGATAATCTTCCTGCGACCATTTTTGTGAATATGCTAAAAAATATAATTAAATCGAATAAGGATGATGACAGGATAATACCAGTTGTTGCTTCAGGACATTTAAAGGACATTCACAACTTAAAAAATATAGAGAAAATATTGAATTTAATAAAAACAGAAATAGAAGAAGACATAATTTACTGGACTTTTGATACTGCTTTAAATTATTGGGAGAAAAAAGTATAATGAACATATTACTAATTGGTAGTGGCGGCAGAGAGCACGCATTGGCTCTTGCTTTAAAAAGATCCGGAGACGATATTCAAATTTATGCAAATCCCGGAAATCCCGGAATTTTCACTTATGCAGAATATGCAGATTTTGATATAAAAGATTTTGATGCTATTGCAAAATATTGCAAGAAAAGCAAAATCGACTTAGTTGTTATTGGACCAGAGCAATTCCTCTCAGATGGATTGGCAGACGTTCTTAGAGCTCAGAAAATTGATGTTTTTGGACCTTCTCAAGAAGCATCTAGATTGGAATCATCAAAAGTTTTCTCAAAAGAATTTATGATTACAAATAATATTCCAACTGCTAAATACAAATCTTTTAATCAAAAAGAGAAAAAAGAAGCAATAAAATATCTGAATACTTGCTCAATGCCAATCGTCATCAAAGCTGATGGACTTGCTGCTGGAAAAGGCGTTATAGTTGCTGATACATTAGAAGTTGCAGAAGCAACTATCAATTCGATGTTTGATGGTAAATTCGGCAAAGCAGGTTCTTCTATTATAATTGAAGAATTTATGGTTGGAGAAGAAGCTTCAATACTTGCAATTACTGATGGAACTGATTATATAACATTAGCACCATCTCAAGACCACAAACGCATTTTTGAAAACGACAAAGGACCAAATACCGGTGGAATGGGCGTTTATGCTCCTGCACCTGTTGTTGATAATATCGTATTAGAAAAAGTTCAAAAAGAAATTATCGAACCAACTTTAGAAGCTTGCAAAAAAATGGGACACCCATTTATTGGTTGCCTTTATGTTGGGTTAATGATAAATAATAATGAACCCAAAGTAGTTGAATTTAATGTTAGATTTGGCGATCCTGAAACAGAAGCAGTTCTTCCTTTAGTTGAAGGAAATTTTGCGGGATTATTAAAATCTGCTGCAAAAGGCAAGATGAAAAAAGATTTGATTGAATTAAATACTGAGCATTCTACTTGTACTGTAATTTTAGCATCTGAAGGATATCCTGGAGAATTTGAAAAAGGATTTGAAATTGATGGAATAATTGCAGCAGAAAAAAAGGGTGCATTCGTCTATCACTCCGGAACAGCGATGGTTGACGATAAACTTGTTACAAATGGCGGAAGAGTATTGGCTGTTACTTGCGTTGGTGAAGATTTGCAAACAGCAATTAAACACGTATATCAAAGAGTTGAGAAAATCAACTTCAAAAATAAATATTATAGAAAAGATATTGGAAAAAAAGGTTTAAAATATTATTATTAAGGAGTTTTTATGATCAAATTATCAAAAATTTTATTATTGGCAGTTTTTGCCTTATTATTAAGTAATTTTTCTTGTGCACAAAATAAAGGAGATAAGAAAGTGGAAATCACTTCAAATGTAGAAAGACCTCAATATGAAATCACTGTTAGCAGTAATGGTGAAGTTTGGGGCAAAATAGTATTAGAATTATTCCCAGATGTTGCGCCAAAACACGTTCATAACTTTGACAGTTTAGTTTCTACTGGCTTTTATGATGGTTGCGCTTTCCACAGAGTAATTCCAGGATTTATGATTCAAGGCGGCGATCCTAATACAAAAAATAAACCCAAAAACACTTGGGGAATGGGTGATCCTTCTCAAGCAAGAGTTCCTGCAGAATTTAATAAAACATCACACAAACGTGGAATTTTATCAGCTGCAAGAAGTCAAGATCCTAACTCAGCATCATCACAATTTTTCATTTGCCACGCAGATGCAACATTTTTAGATGGACAATATACAGTTTATGGTCAAGCAATTTCAGGTATGGAAATAGTTGATAGAGTTGCTTCAGCACCAAGAGATCCAAAAGACAATCCAAATAATAAAATCGAAATGGCTATTAAGAGGATTAAGTAATTCTTAATTTTATATCATTCAATGTGTAAATCCCTTTCGCCTATCTGGGCTAAAGGGATTATTATTTTAAAAAGTCCATTATGAATGATTTTTTATGCTCATTCAAGGATGATTGAGCTACAATTTGATAAACTTCTCGAATTTATCATCTATTCTGATGAAATACACTCCAGGAACAAGATTGGAAATATCAATTCTAATCTTTTCCCCTTCGAGCTCGAAAGTGTGCCTGATTGGCGGGGTAGTTGTGACTGATTCTCCTAAGATATTAAAAATCTCAATAGTAGATTCCGCATCAAGTGCGGAATGACTTACAGAGATATAATCAATCGCAGGATTAGGCGAAATAATATTATCAGGTGTTAAATTATTATTTACTTCTAAAGTTGGACTCCATTTGCAAATTCTGGTACCATATGCGATCATTATTTCATTCTCATCAGTAATTAGAATATCATTTATATATTTTAATAAATTTGTTTTTCCTTCAAATGTGATTGAATGTTTAAATATATTTTTATCATCTTTAAAATAATATACTGAGTTGCTTGAATGAAAAACCAATTGATCATTTA
>CAIWET010000033.1 GCA_903911805.1 uncultured Ignavibacteria bacterium
AAAAAGAAAACTTTTAAAAATCAAGCTTATCTTGATTTTTCAAATCCTCAGATTTTAGCAAAACAGCAAAAAGAACTTGAAATTGTTAGAGCAAGTTTTGGATCAGAATATCCAAACATCATTAATGGACAAGAAGTATTTTCAGCAAAGAAAACAATTTCTATTAATCCTTCAAATCTTGATGAAACTATTGGTATATTCCAAAAAGGCGGAAAAGATATGGCTGAAGAAGCTATGCAATCAGCCGTTAATGCTTTTGAAACTTGGAAAAACACTTCTTCAGAAGAAAGAGCTGGAATTTTATTCAAAGCAGCTGCAATTATGAAAAGAAGACGTTTGGAAATTAACGCTTGGATGATTTCCGAAGTTGGTAAAAGCTATTTAGAAGCTGATGCTGACACTTGCGAAGGTATAGACTTTTTAGAATTTTATGGCAGAGAAGCCTTAAGATATGGCAAAAACCAACCTTTAACAAAATGGGCTGGCGAAAAAAATGAATATTTCTATATTCCACTTGGGGTTGGTCTAGTTATTCCTCCTTGGAATTTCCCATTTGCTATTTTAGCTGGTATGACAACTGCTGCAATAGTTGCTGGTAATACAGTCGTTTTAAAACCTTCTTCAGATTCTCCAATGATGGGCTGGTTATTATCAGACATTATGAAAGAAGCTGGATTACCTGATGGCGTCCTCAACTTCTTTGTTGCTTCTGGCGCTGAAGCTGGTGATTATTTAGTTGAGCATCCAAAAACAAGATTTATTGCTTTCACTGGTTCAATGGAAGTTGGATTGAGAATCAATGAATTAGCAGCAAAATTATCTCCAGGTCAAATCTGGATTAAAAGAGTTGTTGCTGAAATGGGCGGAAAAGATGGTATCATCGTTGATTCTGAAGGCAATGTTGATGATGCAGTTGCTGGAACAGTTGCAGCAGCATTTAGTTTCCAAGGTCAAAAATGTTCAGCTTGCTCAAGAGTAATTGTTGATGCAAAAGTTTATGATGAATTTGTTGCAAAATTGAAACCTCAAGTTGATGCACTTAAACAAGGCGATGCAAAAGATAATTTCTATACAGGTCCTGTTGTTTCTGCAAAAGCTGAAAAAAGCATTTTGGAATATATCGAAATTGGTAAAACTGAAGGCAAATTACTTTGCGGTGGCGAAAAAGCTGAAGGCAATGGATATTACATCAAACCAACAGTTTTCATCGATGTTGATCCAATGGCAAGAATTTCCAGAGAAGAAATTTTTGGTCCAGTTTTAGCAGTTATCAAATCTAATGATTATGACCACGCATTAGAAATTGCAAATAACACTATTTATGGTTTAACTGGTGCTGTTTATACTTTAAATGAAGAAAAATTAGCAAGAGCAAAAAAAGAATTCCACGTTGGAAATCTTTATTTAAACAGAAAATGTACTGGAGCTATGGTTGACGTTCATCCATTTGGTGGATTTAATATGAGTGGTACAGATTCAAAAGCTGGTTCTAAAGATTATTTAATGTTGTTTTTACAAGGTAAATCTGTAGCAACAAAGATTTTATAGTATTAAGAATAATTTATTTTTTAATTTGAGGGGCATTTTGCCCCTTTTTTTATCCTCTAAAAATAAAATAAACTGCCCCCATAATACACAAACCAGCCCATACATAATCCCATTTAAAAGGCTGATTCATATAAAATATTGAAAATGGAATAAATACTGATAAAGTTATCACTTCCTGCAAAATTTTTAACTGCCCTAAGTTCATTTCGGTATATCCGATTCTATTTGCAGGAACCATTAACATATATTCAAATAATGCAATTCCCCAACTAAGTAAAGCGGCAATATACCATTTTTTATCACTTAGATTCTTTAAATGAGAATACCAGGCAAATGACATAAACACATTTGAGAGCATTAATAAGCCAACAGTTTTCAATAGCACCATTTTTTAAATATTCACTTATAATTCAAAAGATTAGCTTAACGATATTAATACTAACTTATTGAATAATAATAAATTTTCCTTTTCTATTTGTAAATTTTTCGTTAAATTATAGTTTAGATTTAGTTAATCTTAACAATTAAATACTGAATCTTATTTAGTAAAATGAATGGTGATTCAGAAATAATTCAGCTATAACATTTTTAGAATATATTTTAGAGGATTTATGTTTAAGAGTATAATGCCCAAAGAGTACAAATTTTATGATTTCTTTGATAATCATATTGGATTAGTTTACGAAGCTTCAGTTGCATTGCAAAATATCGATACTAACGCATCTAATTTAATTGATACTGTAAAAAAAATCAAAGAGTTAGAACATCGTGCTGATGACATCACTCACGAATGTACAGAAACTTTGCATAAGACATTTATTACTCCTTTCGAAAGACAGGATATTTACTCCTTAATTAAAAAACTAGATGATATTATCGATAGTATTGATAGTGCAGCTAGCAGAATGTCTTTGTATGGCATTCAAGAAGTAAGGCACGAATGCAAAGCTATTGCTGGTATTTTAATTGAATGTACTCAGGCATTACAAGCAGCATTATTAGGCTTAAGAAATATAAAAAGACCTGTTCATATTAAAGAGAAAATCGTAAAAGTTAGAGAATTGGAATCAAAATGCGATATAATCTTTAAAGATGCTTTAAGCAGACTTTTCAAAGAAAGCGACGCAATGCTCGTAATTAAATGGAAAGAAATCTTTGAAAGATTAGAAAAATCAGTTGACAGGTGCGAAGATGCTGCAAACATCATCGAAAGTATTTTAATTGATAACGCATAATAAGGAATAAATAAAAATGGATTCATTATTAATTGTAGTTATTATTGCAATTGTTATAGCGCTTTTGTTTGATGTGATCAATGGATTCCACGATGCTGCAAATTCTATTGCAACAATAGTTTCTACCAAAGTGCTATCACCTAGATTTGCAGTACTTTGGGCGGCATTTTTTAATTTTATTGCAATGTTTGTATTTGCTCCAAAAGTTGCAGATACTATATCAAAAATTGTTAAAATTGACTCCAAAGATCATACTTATATCTACGTTGTTATAGCTGGTCTATTAGGTGCAATTGTTTGGGATTTGCTCACTTGGTGGCTTGGGTTACCGGTTAGTTCTTCTCACGCCTTGATAGGCGGTTTAGCTGGTGCAGGTATAGCTCACGCTGGTGTTGACTCGATTCGCTGGCACAAACTAGTAGAAGCTATGACATTTATCCCGTTAGCACCTATTATTGGTGCTGGACTAGGGTTTGGTATTATGATAATTGTTTATTGGGCTTTGCGAAAGTGGCATCCGCAAAAAGTTGACAGCGTTTTTAGGAAAGGTCAACTATTTTCAGCAGCACTTTATTCATTAGGTCACGGTGGAAATGATGCTCAGAAAACTATGGGTATTATTGTTGCACTTTTAATTGCTAGTGGATATTATTCAAAAGATGTTCAATTAGATTTGACACAATGGAATACTGCTTGGATTATCTATGCTTGCCATATCGCTATGGCTGTTGGTACCGCAATGGGTGGATGGAAAATCGTAAAAACAATGGGTATGAAATTGACAAAATTGAAACCAGTTCACGGATTTTGTGCTGAAACTGCAGGCGCCTTAACTTTATATTTAGCGACTGCAATTGGTATTCCAGTTTCTACAACTCATACTATTGCTGGTTCAATTGTTGGAGTTGGAATGACTTCTAATTTGAATGGAATTAAGTGGAAAATAGCAAGCAAAGTTGTTGTTTCCTGGATTATTACAATTCCATTTTCAGCAGGAGTTGCGGCATTAACATATTATACATTTGCTATGTTCTTTTAAATCAACAATTAGTTGATTTTGTAATACGCTAATATTATTCTTACTAGATGGAGCCCATAAAGGTGGGTTCCATCTTTTATTTTTAGGGTTTCATTATTTAGTATGCCATTTTTTGCTTAAAAATCAAGCATAATCAGAAATTTTACTGTAATAATATCTTTCTTTATAGTTTTCTTTCATTCTGCTTAGGTCTAATAAAATAAGCCCATCCACTACATTTGAGAAGGCTTCATCAACTCCAAAATCAATAAATTTTACGCCATCTTGTTCGCAAAGCTCAGAATATCTTTTGAATAACACGGGTACGGAATACCCAATATTCTTTAATGTTTTCTTTAAATTTATAAAATCTTCCTGATAATTAGCAGAATTTAGTATTTCATTTACATCAGATTGCATAGATTTTGAGATTATAAACTTTGTTTTTGCTGATGATAATTCACTATTATCTTTATGCCACTTTGTATAAAAGCCAACTATCAAACTTTTTGCAAATTCACTATAACTATCGCTAATACTTACTGCTCCAAATAGATATTTTATTTCTGGATTTTTACTTAAATATGAACCAATGCCTTGCCATAATTGGTCTAAAGCGTTTGATTTCCAATATTTTTGTTGGATGAAACTTCTCCCCATTTCAACACTGCTCTCGAGAATTTCCTTAAATTCATCAGAAAAACTAAATTCAACAGAATTATATAAACCCCTGATTCCATAATTTTCAATAATATCTTTACAAATTCCAATTCTATATGAACCAATTATATCTAACCGCTTTTCGTCCCAAAGTACTATATGTTTATAATATGTATCGTAATTATCAGAATCTTGCTTATTCCCTGTTCCTTCGCCAACTTTTCTAAAAGTAACTTCTCTCAATCTAGCGATTTCTTTAATTACATTCGATTTAGAGCCATCTACTAGATAAATGATTTTACTATCTGATGCAAATCCTAAAACTTCTGATTGAGATAATTCTAACTTAATTATTTTTGAATCAATTGGGTGAATAATGTTCTTTTCAGTTGGTAATATTCCTTTGATTATATTTTTTTTAATCTGATTTGTATGCTTCCTTAATAATTTTGTCTTTTCATTGAAATTAATATGCATCTTAGCAAAGGCATCCTTTGCTATAGGATTACCAATTTTAATTACAAGTGATTTGCCTTTTTTATTAAATATCTCTCTAGGTAATAAAAAAGTAGATAGCTTTTTATTAATAGTGGATAGAAAATAGAATAAATATGAATTTCTTCCCTTTATATGTACAGGTAATATTGGGGCTGAAAATTTTTCAGCAAATTTAACTGCTCCAGTAGTCCATTTTTTATCTTTAATCCCATTAATTTTATATCTAGAAACTTCTCCTGCAGGAAAAATAATTATTGCTTCTTCATTTTCTAATCTTTTATGAATTTCAAGCAAACTTGCTTTTGCTAAAGTTTTATTAAAAGTACTATATGGAATAAAAAATTCATTTAAGTTTTCTAACTGCATTAACACATCATTTGCTACAATTTTTACATCTTTTCTTACCTGATATACCAACTTAAGAAGAGCCAGCCCATCCAAGCCACCAAGTGGATGATTTGAAACTATTATTAGTTTTCCTTCTGCAGGAATTTTATTTTTGTCTTTATCTGACACATAAAAAGAAAAATCTAAATGCTCAAAAATATCATCTAAGAAGTCAATATTCTTTTTATTTTGATGCTTATCTAAAAATGAATTAATTTTTCCTACTTTCAATATCAAGTTTAAAGAACCAATTATTATAGATTTAAATAATTGATTATAATTTTTGAAATTCTTAACATTATTTTCTAATATTTCATTTAGATCAA
>CAIWET010000034.1 GCA_903911805.1 uncultured Ignavibacteria bacterium
GGGAGTTTCTCTTCTAGTCGTATACTTTAATAAAGCTCAGGAGCAACTCAGAGAACAAGAGCAGAAGAGGCTTCAATTGATTGAAACTGAAAAAATTGAAGAAGAGAAAAGAATTGCTGCAGCTGCTCAATTAGGTAAAGATTTAAAAAACCTCGGGCAATTGGCAGCTAATACAAATTATGATGTAGGAAACTTAGATGATGAGTCTAATATAAATACGGAACATGAATCTGATGAAGAATTTGGCATATCTGATGAAGAAAGAATTCTGCAAAATCATCTTGAAGATGATTTCATAGAAAGAGACTTAAATCGAAATTTCCAAGATTTTGAAACAACAATGAATAATGAAGAATTTTTCAAGTAAAATAAAATTATGAATAACAACCTTAGCGATATTGAAATTAAAGAATTATGGATAGGATATAAAGAAAATAAATCCTCGCAAATTAGGCATAAGCTTATTTTGAATTATATTTGGCTTGTAAAATATATTGTACAGACAATGTCTTTACCAACTAACTCTATCTTGGCAGAAGAAGATTTTATTAATATTGGAATAATAGGACTTTGTGAGTCTATTGAAAGATTTGATTTAGAAAGAGCCATAAAATTTGAAACATATGCTTTACCAAGGATTAAAGGTATTGTACAAGATGAATTAAGAAAATTGGACTGGCTATCAAGAACAGCAAGAAAAAAAGCACACGAATTAATACAAGCCACAGATGAATTAAGAACTGAAAAAGGTAGAGAAGTTTCAGCAGAAGAAATAATGAATCGACTTAATATAAACAATGATGAATACAATTCATATTTGGCTGCAGCAGCTGCTGCCAAGTCTTCTATTTCACTTATGGAATCTACTCAAGCAGGTTTAGAGGATGATGAATTAGATATTATTGAAGAAATACCCGATTCATCTGAAAATGTGCAAACCAAAATGGAGAATGAAGAGAGAGTTGGTTTTTTAAATGACTATTTACAAACTTTAAATGATAGAAAAAGAGTCGTTATGATGATGTATTATTATGAAAATTATACATTCAAGGAAATAGGTGTTGAATTAAATATTTCTGAGTCAAGGGTTTGCCAAATTCATACTCAAGTTATAAATGATTTGAAAATAAAATTAAATAAATTTGATAATTCTTAAAAATTAATATAAACAATGCAACTTTCAAATAAAATAAAAAATAAATTAGAATCTTTGACACAATTGCCAAGCATACCAATTGTAATGTCTGAGGTTTTAAATGCAGTTGATAATGACAATATTAGCACCAAAGCAATTGCGTCTATTATTGAAAAGGATCAATCCTTAACTGCAAAAGTTTTACGAGTTGCAAATTCCCCATTTTATGGATTTTCAAGACGTATCGCTACTATTGATCTTGCTATTGTAATAATGGGACTAAATACCATTAAAGAAATAGTTTTGAGTCTATTAGTCAAGAGATTAATTGTAAAAACAAAAAATAGTATCTTTGATATTAAATCATTTTGGAATTATTCATTATTTTGTGGAGCTGCTTCAAGGGTATTAGCTAGAAAGATGGAATATAGATTGGTTGGAGAAGCATTTGTTGCAGGTTTAATGCACGATGTTGGTTATTTGATAATGGCTGAATTATTTCCAAGAGAATTTATGGCTATTAGAAAACTCCAATCCCAAAAGATCAACTCGCTTTATGATTTTGAATATGAAGTAATTGGTAATAGTCATACAGAATTAGGAGAGTGGTTTGCTGATAAATGGAGTTTACCTCCCAAAATATGTAATGCAATTCTTTATCATCATAGCACTTACGATAAAGTACTTGAAAATGAAGAAGATCGCATGAAAAATAAAGTTGTCGATGCTGAAAAGGAAAAAAAACGTATTAAGTTCCATTCCTCTGATTCACCACAAATTAATGATGAAATACCACAACAACTTACTGTTATTGTTGCATTAAGCGAATGGTTTGCTCAGGAATTAGGATTTAAAGCTTGGGCAAATGAAACAAAAAGGCCAAATTTATATTTAGCAGATTTACTAATTGAAGAATTTTCTACAAATGATATGTTAAATGAAGAGAGCGCAATTGAGATGCTGAAACTTGAAATTATTGAAGAATTTGAAAAAGCATCTGTTTTAAATGAAGATTAATAGGATATTATAATTATGGATAAGAAGCAAAAAAATAAGGATATTAAAGATATGGAAGTTTTATTACCTTCCGTTGAAGGATTTAGTTATACACAGGAAGAATATATTAGATCTTTAGAAATGTTTGTTCAATTACTTCAAAGAGAGGTTGATTATCTTAGAAATCAATTAAAACCTACTCCAAATAGTAAAAAATCAAGAATTTCGCAAAAGGATATTTCAGTATTTAATGAAACGTCTAGTATTTTTAATGCTTGTGTTTATCAAAATCAAGTTTTAATGAAATTACATGATTATATATCCAAACAATTTGGTTTAATTGAGTCTTCCATCGCTTTATTTACTACAAATAATAAATTGACACCTATTAAAGATTCACCAACTTCTTCAACTTTACATAATATTATAAAGAATTTTGAAGAAGAAGGTTTAATTGATTGGGCTTTTGAAAATGACGAGCCATCAATGATTCCAAATTTTAATGAAAATATAGATTCAATTAAAACACATTTTATTTTTGTTCCATTAAAAGTAAGGGGAACAAAGATTGGTATGTTTATCGCAAAAACCTCTTTGGATAAAGAACAATTAACGGCAAATGAATTAAAAACTTTATCAATAATTACTGATTATGCTGCTACAGCTTTGGATAACATCAAAAGTTCAGAAGAAATTACCAAAATTAATGGTAGATTAAATTTATTAAATTCTCAAATGTTGCAATCTTCAAAAATGGCTTCAATCGGAGAGATAGCTGGAACAATTGCTAATGAATTAGATAATCCAATTCAAATAGTTAATGCACATTTACAACTTTTAGAATCTGGTGTTGGTGATAAAAAAAGAAGAATACAAATAATAAAAGATCAAGTTTCAAAAATATCTGACATTACTCAAAGATTATCTAATTTCTCTGGAAATTTACCAAATGATGTAAATCCTGCGCCCATAAAGATTTCAACACTTATTGATGAAGTTTTACTATTTTCTGCTTCACAGCTTCAAAGAGATGCAATAATTGTCGAAAGAGATTTTGATAATGAAGAATTAGAAATATTAGGACTTAAGCCCCAATTAGAACAAGTATTCTTAAATCTGCTATTATTCGCACGTGACTCAATGCCAGAAGGTGGAAGAATTAATTTAGGAATATATAAATTTAGAGAATCTAAAGTAACCATAAATATCTCTGACAATGGAAATGGGTTAAATGAAAATGAATTGAATCATATATTTGAACCTATAATTCCAAATGAGATTTTTAGAAAAGGATTTGGAGGAAGTGGCTTATATTTAACAAAAAATATAATCCAACAACACAAAGGTAATATTTCCGTCTTTTCTGAAATAGGTAAGGGAACTACATTTAAATTGCAATTCCCGATTTTTAAATTAAAAAAATAAACTTATGAAGATTGAAAATAAGAGAATATTTTTTAGACTAAGTTTGATATTTCTCTTTGTCTTCAATTCTTTATTATTTGCCGAAAATCAAATATTTAAAGTTGACATAAATCCATTAAATAGAGCTGTAATTTACTTTAGTGAATTAGTTCCTCAATTCTCCACCGAATTATCTGCAGATAAGAAGAAAATCATTATTCGATTAAAAGGTGTTAATTTAACCGAATCCTTAAGGGAAACAAAGTCTAGTGGTATAATTCAAAGTGTTTATATATCTAAATATGGAAATGATATAGAAATAAACATTTTGATGAAGGAAAAAAGAGGTTTCTCTGCTGTTATTTTGCCATATTCGAATGCAATTATGATTGAATCATTTGATTGGAGTAAAATCACCAATGGAGAAGATAATTACTATTCTGGATTGATAGCTTTTAACGATGCCTTATATACTGCATCAATGAAATACTTTAATACTGCTGAAAATGAAAATTTACCGAATGCTTCTGCTTTTGCTGGAATAGTTAATTTAATGGAAGCCAATTTATCAAATGCAGAAACAAGATTACTAAAAGCAGAAAAATTAAATACAAATATTAATGATGTATTTGCTGCGCTATCTCATTTATATAAACTGAAAAAGAATGATGAATTAAGCGATCATTATAAAAATCTATTTATTCAAAAGTCTGGTTTAAAATCATTCAATTATATAAATATTGGTCAAATAAAATCTACTGAAATAAATACTGATTCATCCTTATCTTTACTTGATAAGAATTTTATTAATAATGAAAAATTACCTTTAAATAATACTAAAATTGATTCAGTAAAAAAAGATAGTTCTTCTTCAGCTCCTGTTGTAATTCAGAATAAAGCTATAACCAAAGATAATGAGTCATTTTTTAATTGGATAATAAGTATTTTAAAATATATTGGGATATTTGTAATAATATTTCTAATGCTCCTGTTTGTGTTTTATCTGAAATGGCGAAATTCCCAAATGAAATTAAAAAATAAATTAGCAGAAGGAATTAAAAATGACCAAGAACAAATAAAGCGAAAAAAATTAAAAGCTGATAAAGCAAAACCAGGGGTATATCAAACAAGTACAAGAAACGCAGCCAATATTTATAAACGTAATGATGACATATTGAGAATTCAAAAACCTCAACCAGATGAACATTTTAAAAATATCAGCGACATTAAGCAATTAGCTTTAGAAATAATTGAATCAAAAAATTCTATTGACATTGAAAATGAGACCTTAGAAGAACATATTCAAAATGAAGAAATAAAAGAACAAGAACGTAGCCAATTATTTGCGATACCAGAAAAAATCGCAAAAGATCATATCATTGATGAAGAAATTATAGATGATATAGATGAAGAAGTTAATAATGATGAAAATAAACAGGTAAACAGCCGATTTGAGTTTGCTAGACATTTGCAAAAAGAACAGCAAAAAATCAAAGAAGAAAAAATGAAGAATATGGATCTTCAAGATGATGAAGATCACCCAGATAAATTGTCTGAATTAGCAAAAAATGCTGGAATTGAAAAAAGTGCTCTTGAAACCAAGAAAAACATAGCTGATTTGCAATCAGATCAAGACTTACTATCGAAACTTTCGGAAAAATTTTCCGTAAAAAAGAAATAAGATAGTTTAATAATAACCAAGTGGTTGTAAATATACTAGAATAAATATGAAAAAAAAATATACTCTTGAAATAATGAATAAATTAAAAATGAAATATGTAAAAGTATTTCTTTTTGTATTTTGTATTATTTGCTCAAATAGTATGTTATTTGCTCAGTATAACTTATCAAAACACTTCAGTCCAACAAATAAAAAATCAAAAGTATCAAAAGATTTGATATTTCATCCAAATGAAACTATAAATGGCACAAAAATTGTTGCTAAGCTAAAGCAGCCTGACTTTAAAGAGCAGAAAAAGGTTGAAGATGATTCTACATCTGATGATAGAATCGTAAGTTTAAGAGAAACAAATGATGGATATCGATTATATCTTGATCTTGCAAATTACGACCAACGAATTGAAATTTCTGCTTATAATATGCTCGGAAAAAAAGTTTATACTTTTTGGGAGACTCAGGCTGATAGGAATGTGGAATATTATGAAATTAACACATCCCGAATACCTAACGGTGTTTATCTCCTGAATGTTCAGGGTGATAGAATTAAAAATGGTAGATTAGCTAAAAAATTTATAGTTTCGAGGTAGCAGTGGCACCTTTTTATGAAAAAAAGAAAAAATACAACGACAATCATAGCAAGATAATTATAACATTTATTTTTATCTTTATCTTTTTGCTTAATACTGATTTTTCGTTTACTCAAACATCTGGTGGAGGTTATTCCGAGAGTTATCTATTAAGGAATCTTGGAGCAAGGTCTATTGCAATGGCTGGTGCTTACACAGCTGTTGTAAATGAACCAAATTCGATTTTTTATAATCCTGCAGGATTAACATCATTATCAAATCGCCCATCTTTTTCTTCAATGTTTTCATTTTTAGAATTTGGAAGAACCCACTCATCTCTTTCTTGGGGGCAATCGGTTTCTAAAAATTTGGGTGTTGGAGTTGGAATAAACAATTTTACCTCTGGAAATTTTACAGCAAGAGATATTCAAGGAAATTCTATTGGAACAATGCAAGACTGGCAATTTTCAATAACGGGTGGAATGGCATATTCTTTAGAATTTGTTAGTTTTGGTGGTTCTGTTAAATACCTTGCTAATTCATTGCAGAGCTCAGGTACAAGAGCTGATGGATTTTCAGTAGACTTAGGCTCCAAATTTAATGTTATGGATATGTTTTCATTTGGATTAGCAATTCAGAATCTTTCAGGATTTATGTTTTGGAACGACCATAATAAATCCAAAGAGAATAATATGCTTCCTTATACAATTAGATCAGGCGTTGCAATGGAATTCAATTTAAATGGCGAATCTACATCAACAAGATCAAATATTGACGGAGAATTAGAAGAAGTTACTTTACCTTCATCAAGATATGTACTTCTTTCATTTGATGGGATTATGACTCAATATGAAAACTCACCTACTTTTACACTTGGAATTGAAGTAGCAGCTCACGAAATTATTCAATTCAGAGGTGGCATTGCTTTATTAGGTGATAATATGGGTAAGTTTGAGTTGTTCCCTATGACAATTTGGGGCGGTGGGGTTTCAATTAAACCACCATTAAAGGATTTACCATTTACAACTTCTTTAGAATATTCAATTTCTCAGGATAAATTATCAAGATCTAAAATCAGTCATCACTTTTCATTAGTGATAGATTTATAAAGATACATGATTTTAAAAAAAAGTGAAGATGTTCGTTTATCTTCACTTTTTTTATTTTAAGCAATTTGAATCTATTTTAAACCAAGTTTTAAGAATTCAACATATTGATTTACATCTCTTGTAAATGCATTTGTTGAAATCAATGTTTCATCACTCTTCATAATTACGTATAAAGGTTGCTCAATTGACTTGTATCTCTCCATTTGCATATTCTTGTTGGAAATATAAGGCTCTTGCTTCCTGTCGGTATATAGTCTTATTAAAACGTATTTATCCAATAAGCTTTTTATTTCAGGTTTAATAAACATATTTACTTCCATCCAACGACAATTGGTACAAGTGAAACCAGTAAAATCTACAAAAATTGGTTTTCCAGTTCTTTTTGCTTCTTCAACTCCAGCTTTGTAATCTTCCATCCAATGCAATTCTCCAGACTTTTCTGTTGCAGAAGTCGTTGTTGAAGAATGTGTTGCTGTAGATCTACCGTTAGAGCTTATTATTGCGGCATAATCTGGAGGAGGCAAGTATGAATCTAATTCTCCAAGAGGTTTACCTAATAATCCAGTTAAAAGATAAAAACTAATTGCACCAAATACTATTGAAAATACAATTCTTCCTGAGCCAACGCTACTAACAGGAGAATCGTGTGGTAATTTAAAAATTCCTAATATATAAATAACTATTAATACTGAACAAGCAAGCCAAATAGCTAAGAATAATTCTCTAGGCAATATTCCCCAACCTAACACATATTCAGCTGAACTGATAAATTTAATAGCTGCTGCAATTTCTAAAAAGCCCATAACAACTTTTAAATTATTCATCCAACCGCCTGCTTTAGGCAATTTCTGTAATCTGGAAGGGAAGAGGGCTAATAAGAAAAATGGAGCAGCAAAAACAGCTGAAAATCCAATCATTCCAATAATAGGGTAGAACCATTCTCCATTTGAAACTGAGAATAAAGCAGAACCTACAAATGGTACTGTACATGTAAATGATGTTAAAGAGAATGTTAATCCCATTAATAAAACACTTACTATTCCTCCACCTTGGCTTTTAGCATTTAATTTATTTAATATGCTTGTTGGTATTTGAATTTCAAAAGCTCCGAATAAATTGAAAGCGAATACAATAAATACTACAGCAATTGCAAAATTAACCCAAGGGTTAGCTGCAAAATCTTGAATACCTGTGGCACTAAAGATTGACGCAATTATTACTCCTAATGCAGTAAATGTAGCAATTATTCCTAATGCATAAACAATTGAGTCTCTTACTCCGGTACCTTTTGATTTCTCAGCTCTTTTAGTAAAAAATGATACAGTAATTGGAACCATTGGAAAAACACAAGGAGTCAACAACGACAAAGCACCCATTGTCATAGCAAACCATAAAAACGATAGAATTCCGCCTTGCTTAGCTTTATCAATTTCTTTATTCGATTCTGTTACAATTAGATTATTTGGAACTGATTTGACTTCAGTTTTAATCACTGTATCTTTTTTAGCAGTATTAATTACTTCCATTTCTTCTGCTTTAGTGACTTCAGGGGTTTCAACTTCTAATTTACTTTGAACAAAAGTTTTATAATCATCAGGAGGAACACAAGCCTGTTTATCGCAGAATTGGAAAAAATTCAATACTTGAATTTTATCTTTTTCGAAATCAATATTTTTTAAAGCTTTAACAGGAACTATGAATGAAAAAGCATCTTTATAAATTTCAATATTCATTACAAATGAACTATCAAATTTAACTTTTGGCTTTGGAGCTTTAACCATTCCGTCTTTAATAATCAAATCTTTAGGTTCTAATGAAACATCAGATTGTGTAGGACCAATTCCTTCAGGACCTAATTGCTCTTTAAAGCTATAAGTGTACCAACCAGATTTAACTTTAACGTTAACTTTGATTTCGAATTTTTCGCCTTTATTAACTTTTAATTTAGAAGGAAAAGCTTTAAAAGTAGCATATTCAGTAGCAGAAAATAAATTACTATATGCAAATATAGCAATTATTAAAATGAAAAATTTTTTTTTCATAAATATCTCCATTAAAAATTAAATAGTCCGGGAATTTTAGGTAATCCACCAGCCATATTTTGAAAATTAGATTTAACAACTGTTTCAATTTCTTTAGATGCCTTATTTACAGCTGCAATTATAAGGTCTTCAAGCATTTCAATATCACTGGAATTAACAATTTCTTTACTAATTTTTAATTCAAGTAATTTGTATTCGCCATTCATTTTAACATTAACCATGCCGCCACCTGATTCTGCATCAACGATTTTCTTTTTCAATTCATCTTGAATTTTTTCCATATCGTGCTGCATTTTAGTAGCTTGTTCGAGTAAATTTTGGATATTAAATTCCATATTTTAAATTTATTTTTTAATTTCTAAAACAAAATTCAAATTTTAAACGTATATATTACAAAAAAGTTTTTAATTAGTATAATTTTCTAACTATTTTAGAGGAAATAATGGGAATTTTTGGTAGAGTAGCTGATATTTTCAAAGCAAATGTGAATGATACACTGGATAAAGCAGAAGATCCAGAGAAAATGCTTAAACAAATGGTTATTGAGATGGAGGAATCTGTCAACAAAGCAACATTGGCAGTTGCAAATGCAATTGCTAATGAAAAATCATTAGAAAGAAAATTAGAAAAAGCAGTTAATGAGTCTAAAGAATGGGAAAATAAAGCCGTTCAAGCATTAGGTGCTGGTAGAGAAGATTTGGCAAAATCAGCTTTAGAGAAAAAAGCAATTTCTGATAGAAATCAAGCAGATTTAAGACCAATTTCAATTCAAGCAAATCAAACAGCTAATAAAATGAGAGAGCAACTAAATTCTCTCAAAGCTAAGTTAGAAGAAGCTAGAGCAAGACAAGGAACTTTAATAGCTCGTTCTCAGGCAGCTAAAGCCCAAAAGCAAATTGCTCAATCATTTAGTGGAGTAGGTTCAGACGCATTTAGTAAATTTGATAAATATGAATCGAAAATTGAAACTCTCGAATCCCAGGCTGTTGCATTTGAAGAATTAGCAGGGCAAGATACAAAATTGGAAGATGAATTCAAGAGATTAGGTTCGAGTGCTACTGTTGAAAGTGACTTGTTGGCTTTAAAAGCTAAAATGGGTATGTTGCCTGACAATACTGCATCTAATTAATAATTTATTCACTTATTTTGGAAATTAAAATGGAAAAGAATATAAATCTAGATGCTCAATTAGCTGAAACTCCAGCAGAAGTAATTAATGCTGCAATAGTAAAAGTTGAGACAATTTTAAAAGAAAATTTTGATGATTATTTATCTTTTGGTGATGGATCATTTACTTTAAAAAGAGGTTCAACACAAATAATGATCGTAGTTAGAGCATTTGCTGATGATGAAACTTGTATTGAATGTATTTCAAATGTTGTAACTGGTGCCAAAATCACTCCTGATTTGATGTATTTCTTATTAAGAAAAAATGCAGAATTACATTATGGTGCTTTCGGATTATTATTCGATGATACAATTACTTTTTCTCATTCAATATTTGGCAAAAATTTAGATTCAAATGAATTAATCAATACTATGAATTCAGTTGCTGTTATAGCTGACTATTATGATGATATCATTGTTGATCTAGCTGGTGGTAAAAGAGCCCAAGACTTAAATGAGGATTTTGAATAACTACAATTAAGATTCACAATAACAATATAAGCCATTTTATAAGTAATAATAAAATGGCTTTTTTGTTTTTTCGCTATTAAATTACTAATGAAATTGCTGTTATTTCATATGAAAAATTA
>CAIWET010000035.1 GCA_903911805.1 uncultured Ignavibacteria bacterium
CAATTAATTCGCAAATTATATTTAAGTTTGTATATGATTATTTTAAATCTTTTAAATAATTATAATTTTACAAACTCAAATAAATAAAATACTAAAATGAGTGATATTTTAAAATTGCAAAAAGCGGCTAATACGGCCTTAACTGATTATTTAGGTGTTTCATCGGATGAAACTGTTTTGATCGTTTGCGACGAAGAAAGAAGAGAAATAGGTTTAGCTTTATTTGATGCTGCAAAGAAACTCTGCCACGAAGCTCTTTATATCGAAATGAAAGAGCGTAAAGTTAATGGATATGAGCCACCAGAACAAATTGCAGATTTAATGAGAAATGTTGATGTTGTAATTTGTCCAACCACTCGATCTTTAACTCATACCGAAGCAAGAAGACACGCTTCCAAATTAGGTGTTAGAGTAGCAACAATGCCTGGAATTACTGAAGATACTATGATTAGATGCTTAAGTGCAGACCATAGTAAAATCATAGAATTAACTGAAAGTGTTGCCGAAAAATTAAAAAAAGTATCAAATATCAGAGTAACTACTAAATTAGGCACTGATGTTCTTATGCCAATTAGAAATAGAAGAGTGTTATCAAGTACCGGTGTTTTAAGGAAAATTGGTGAAAGTGGTAATTTACCTTCTGGTGAAGTTTATCTTGCACCTTGGGAAGACAAAACTAATGGTGTAGTTGTATTTGACGGCTCCTTTGCAGGAGTTGGATTATTAAACGATCCTATTAAAATACATATCAAAGATGGTTTTGCTGTAAAAATTGAAGGTAATGACGAAGCTAAACATTTAATCAGACTTTTTGAAGCTGCTGGCAAAGAATCCAAAGCAGTCGCTGAATTTGGTATCGGTACAAACTACAAAGCAAAACTTTGTGGTGAAATTTTAGAAGATGAAAAAGTATTAGGAACAATACATATAGCCTTTGGAAATAACATTTCTATGGGGGGTAAAATTTCAGTTAATAGTCATCTAGATGGTTTAGTTAAAAAACCAACAGTATATTTTGATTCAGAAAAAGTAATGGAAAATGGAAAATTACTATTTTAGTAATTTAAATTATAGATTTTATAAAAAATGGACAGGAGTAATCTTGTCCTTTTTTGTTTAATTTTTCAGTTGATCTAAAAAAAATACTTTTAAAGCAATTCATAAATTACTCTATCGTCATTACTTTATTACTATTATAAAATTATAGGAAAAATGAGCAATTATTATAGACCAAGGGGCTTAGGAGGATTCGGACTTTTTCCACCGATTATTAAATCGCTAATTATTATTAATTTGGCTGTATTTTTATTTGAAATGCTATTTGGTTCTTATGGATTTGGCAAATTAACTATTGATTATATATTTAGAAATTTTCTTTATTTAATTCCTTTCGATTTTCATAATTCTTTAAATACTATTGCTAATATGGGCAGGGCTCAGGAAGCAATATATTTATTTAAATCATATCCAGATGCTATATTTATGCCTTGGCAATTAATAACATATCAGTTTTTGCATGGCGATTTTATGCATATATTCTTTAATTTATTTGCATTATGGATGTTTGGAGTTGAATTAGAAACACTTTGGGGATCAAAGAAATTTCTTATTTTCTATTTGTTATGCGGAATTGGTGCTGGATTAACTCAGGTGTTTATTTCTCCATTTTTGGGTTCGATATTATCTGTATTTCCGTTTTTTGACAATGCACAAATTGCATTGCCAACTGTAGGAGCATCTGGTTCAATATTTGGAATATTATTAGCTTTTGGATTTACATTTCCTGATAGACCAATATTTATGTTCCCATTGTTTTTCCCTATCCCTGCAAAATTCTTTGTATTGATTTATGCAATTATGTCATTTGTTTTAGGAGCATCTTCTACCGATGATGGAGTTGCACATTTTGCCCATTTGGGTGGAGCAGCAAGTGGATTAATATTATTGAAATTTGGGGACAAATGGGGATTATTCAAACTATTTAGAAAAAAGAGATCAAATACCAATTCTTATCAATATTTTGAAAAAGAAGCACAAAAACCTAACTTTAAAAGCAATTATGAACCAAAAATAGTAAATGATGCTAAAAATTTCATTATGATTAATGGCGAAATTGTACCTCAATCAAAAGTTGACGAGATATTGGATAAAATTTCAGCCACAGGTTATCAAAATCTTACTGAAGCTGAAAAAACATTATTAGTGGAATTAAGCAAAAGATTATGAGATTAAAACATAAAAATAATATTTTTGATTTAGATATTACCAGAGATGGTGAAAATTTAACTTTAATTGAAGAATTAAAAAGTTCTGATTTTAAAGTTGCAGAATTAAATAATAATTCATATTCTGTTACATCAGCAAATGGTAAAAAACTTGTCAACTTTTATAAAGATAAAAATCATATAATTGTTAATATAGATGGACATAATTATCAATTTGAATTAATTGAAGAGGAAGATTTTAATGATTTTTCTTCAAATTCAGATAAAAATGTTGATATTTTGAAATCTCCAATGCCAGGTTCAGTTATCAAACTTCTTGTTAAAGAAGGTGATACAGTTGAAGAAGGAACAGCATTGATAATTATAGAAGCAATGAAAATGGAAACTACTTTGTATTCATCAATTGATGGAAAAGTAGTTGAAATAAATACAAAAGATGGAGAACAAGTTGCTCCAGATAAAGAATTAATTAAGATAGAAAAAATTACTGATTAATAACATATAAGGAATTTTATGAAAATACACGAGTATCAAGCAAAAGACCTATTAAGAAGATATGACGTTCCCGTTTTAAAAGGTAAAGTTGTGTTTTCCGCTGAAGAAGCTGGAAGAATTGCTCACGAGGAATTTATAAGCCAAGGATCAAAAGTAATAGTTGTAAAATCACAGATTCACGCTGGTGGTAGAGGTAAAGGCACAATTTATGATGTCAATACCGGAAACGAAATGCAAGTTGAAGGTAAAACAGTAAAAGGTGTTAACGTTTTAGTTGGCGGCAATGTTGCTGATAAAGCTTTTCAATATGCTGGTGCAATGTTAGGAAATAAACTTATAACAATTCAGACTGGCGAAGCTGGAAGTATTGTTAGAAGAATGTTGATTGAAGATGGTTGCTCTATTGCAAAAGAATATTATGCATCAATTCTATTAGATAGAACTTGTGGCAAAAATATTATTATGGTTTCTACCGAAGGTGGTATGGAAATCGAAAAAGTTGCAGAAGAAACACCTGAAAGAATTATTAAAGAACACGTTGATCCAAAAATTGGATTCCAGGATTTTCAAGCTAGAAGATTAGCTTTCGGTCTTGGCCTATCAGGAGATGCATTTAAGAGTTTTATTCCATTTATTAAAAAATTAGTAAATGCTTATTATGAATTAGATTGCTCAATGTTAGAAATTAATCCTTTAGTATTAACAACTGACAACAAATTTGTTGCTTTAGATGCAAAAATTAATTTTGATGATAATGCAATTTATCGCCATCCTGAATTTATTGATTTAAGAGATATTGATGAAGAAGATCCACTAGAAGTGGAAGCATCAAAATTTGATTTAAATTATATTAAACTAGATGGTAACGTTGGCTGTATGGTAAATGGTGCTGGATTAGCAATGGCTACAATGGATATGATTCAAAATGCTGGCGGAAGTCCGGCAAACTTTTTGGACGTTGGGGGTGGAGCAAATGTTGAAAGAATTTCAAATGCTTTCAGAATTATGATGAGTGACCCTAATGTTAAAGCTGTTTTAATTAATATCTTTGGTGGAATCGTTCGTTGCGATAAAGTAGCAGATGGAATTATAACAGCATTGAAAAACGTAAAAGTTGATGTTCCTGTAATCGTAAGATTAGATGGTACTAATGCAGTTGAAGGATTAGCAACATTAAAGAATTCAGGAATGGATTTCAAAGTTGCAGCTAACTTCGAAGAAGCTGCTAACTTAGTAGCTGCTGTTTTTGCTTAAAAAAATCAAAAACAAATTTATTTAAGAGGTTGTTTTTTAAAAAAGCAACCTCTTTTTTTTTTGTATTTTTATAATAAAAAACATTCTAAATAGTTAATAATATATAAAGTATAATTAGGAGTAGAATGCTACAATACAATATTAATAATGAGCAATCCGAAATTATTGGCTTGTTGGAAGAAGTTAAAAAAAATAATCAGCCAATATATTTAAATAATAAGTTGAATAGTGCTGTTATTGTTTCTGAAGAAAATTGGAGATCTATAGAAGAGACTTTATATTTGATTAATATTCCAAATATGAGAGAATCTCTAATTGAGGGCTTAAATACTCCACTAGATGATTGTTCAGATAAATTGAACTGGTAAATGTGGAAATTAGTTTTTACTAAGCAAGCTCAAAAGGATGCTTTAAAGATAAGTGAATCTGGATTAAAAAGCAAAGTTGAGATACTTTTGAATTTAATTATAATTGATCCTTATTCCTCACCTCCACTTTTTGAGAAGTTAAAAGGGGATTTATCCGGTTTGATTTCAAGAAGAATAAATATTCAGCACAGATTAATATATCAGGTTTATCATTTAGAAAAAAAAGTTAAAATAATAAGGATGTGGACTCATTATGAATAATAGTTCTATTTCTATTAATCTATTCAAAATTAACATCTGTTAGTATTCTTTTTTAAGAACGAAATTCCTCAAAAAATTAAAAAATTAGTTAGCGAACAAAATCAAAATTATGCAATTATTAATCCATAAAAACGTAAATATTGTTGCAAATTGGTTGATTAAATGAAATTAAAATGAACGTACAAGTTATAGGAATAAAAAGGTGCCAGGACACTAATAAAGCAGTAAGGTTTTTCAAAGAAAGAAAAATTCAGTTTCATTTTGTAGATTTAAATGAACGTCCACTATCTAAAGGTGAATTGAATAATATTTCAAGATATGTTGGTTTAGAAAATCTAATGGATAAAGACGGTAAAGAATATAAAAATCAACAACTTGAATATAAGGTTTATGACCTAGAGACTATTTTGCTCGAAAACCCTTTGCTTTTAAAAACTCCAATTGTTAGAATTGGTCAGAAATCCTCACTTGGTTTTCAGCAGGATTTGTGGAAAGAATGGCTTAAATAATAATTTTGGAGAAATATGAATTGGTATGCTAAAAGTAAAGAAGAATTATTAAATTTTTATAATGTAAATGTTGCAAGTGGTTTATCAAATATTCAAATAGATGAAAATCGATTGAAATTTGGTGAAAACCGACTACCTGAACCTCAACCAGCTCCTTGGTATAAGGTGTTATTTGAACAATTTAATAATCCTATTATTTATATATTAATAGTTGCTGCTATTTTAAATGGTATCATTGCTGAACCAAAAGATGCTTTTGTAATTGCAGTTGTAGTGATTCTAAATACTTTTCTTGGATATTTTCAAGAAAAAAGAGCAGAAAAAGCACTAAATTCATTGAAGGAAATGACTGCACCATTTGCAAGAGTTATCAGAGATGGTGAAATGAAGAATATACCATCTTTTGAAGTAGTTTGTGGTGATGTGATTTCATTAGAATCAGGAATGAAAGTACCTGCAGATGCAAGATTAATTGAAAGTCATGGACTTTTGATTAACGAATCTATGTTAACTGGTGAATCAGTCTCTGTCTTAAAAAATGAAAAAGTAATAGTTGATGAAAATGCTGTTTTAGGCGATAGAATAAACTTTTTATATGGTGGAACGATTGTTCAAAAAGGCAGAGCTTTAGCTATTGTTACTGATATCGGAGTTGCTTCTGAATTTGGAAAGATAGCTAAGGACGTGGAAGAAGCAATTGATACACAGTCACCTTTACAAGAACAAATTGCAAAATTTGGTAAATCATTGAGTTTGATGATTGGTGGAGCAGTATTGACTATATTTTTAGTTGGAATTCTCTACGGAAATCATTGGATAAAAATGCTTTTGACTGCAGTAGGTTTGGCTGTTTCTGCTATACCTGAGGGATTGCCTGTTTCTGTAACAATTACGCTTTCTATTGGAGTTTTCCAAATGGCAAAGCACAGATCAATCGTAAGAAAGCTTGCAGCTGTTGAAACTTTGGGTTCTACAAATTATATTTGTACTGATAAAACAGGTACACTAACTAAGAATCAAATGATTGCTAATTTCTATTTTATTGGCAATGAAGAATATATTGTAACTGGTTCTGGATATGGAATTGAAGGAAAAATTATAAATGATGTTAATGAAGAGTTTAATTGGAATTCTAACTTATTATTTGAATATTCTGCTTTAATTTCATCTATTTGCACTGAAAGCCAAATCATCAAAAAAGATGACCATTGGAAAGTTACAGGCGACCCAACTGAAGCTGCATTAATGATTGCTTCTGAAAAAATGAAATTCATTTCTGCAAATATTCCAAGTGAAGTTGTTGTTCCTTTTGAATCAGAAAACCAATTGATGGCTGTTAAATGTAAATATAACAATAAAAGTTATTTATTGGTAAAAGGAGCACCTGAGAGAATTTGTAAACGTTCTCCTAAGTTGATGCTTAATAATGGTTCTCAAACGAGTTATGATATAAATGATATGCTTTTTCAGGCTAATAATTATTCAAATAAAGGTTTAAGAGTACTTGCAATTGCATTAAAAGAAACAACAGAAGATTCAATCATTTCAATAGATGACATAGAAGATTTGGTTTTAATTGGTGTTGTTGGAATTGAAGACTCAGTTAGACCTGAAGCAATCGATGCTGTAAAATCCTGTAATGATGCAGGAATCAAAGTTGTAATGATAACAGGTGACCATATATCTACAGCTAAAGCAGTAGCAAAAACAATTGGAATTGCAAATAACAAAAAAGAACTAATTGCTCTTAATGGAACTGAAGTTGATAAAATGTCAGATGAAGAACTTTCAAAAAAAGTTAAAGATATTGATGTTTATGCAAGAGTAGCACCTAATCATAAATTAAGAATTGTAAGAAGTTTGCAATCTCATAACCAAGTTGTAGCAATGACTGGTGATGGAGTTAATGATGCTCCAGCTCTAAAACAAGCTGACATTGGAGTTGCTATGGGTTCAGGAACTGACGTTGCAAGAGATGCTTCTCATATGATATTGCTAGATGATAATTTTGCTACTATAGTGAATGCAGTTAGAAGAGGAAGAGTAGTATTAAAGAATTTACAGCATATTTTGATGTATATTCTTTCAACTAGTTTTGGTGGAGTATTAACAATTGCTTCTTCCGTATTTATGGGATTTCCATTGCCAATTTTACCTGCTCAATTGTTATGGATAAATATGGTAACTGATGGTTCTTCCACATTCCCATTAGCATTTGAAAAGGAACACGGTAATGTTATGCTATATCCACCAAGAAAGAAAAGTTCTTCATTAATTGACAAGAGTATGTTGATAAGAATGATTCTTAGTGGAATTTATATGATGGCAGGAACTTTATGTTTGTATTATTTCTTTGGTCATAATATTTTTGGATTAAGAGGTGATGAAATTCATTTTTATAATGAATATAATGCTATTTATTTAAGAGCACAAACAATGGCATTTACAACACTTGCATTTTTCCAAATTTGGAATGTTCAAAATTCAAGGTCTGTTAATAGATCATTATTCTTTAAATTACCGGGAAATATGAAATCAGATCCTGATAATAAATTAGACCCTATTGGATTATTTGATAATAAAATACTATTTGGAGTAATGATTTCAGCTGTTGTCTTGCAAGTTGCAGCAGTACAATTACCATTTATGAATGTATTGTTAGATACAGTTCCACTTACCATTAATGAATGGTTATTGGCTGGTTTATTTCCAGCAACAATAATTATTTTTGTTGAAATATTGAAATATATTGAAGCGATTATAATTAATAAAAAATTAAGGAAATAAATATTTAGAATTTATTTATAAAAATCTTAAAAAAGTCCAGTAATCTACTGATGTTAGTTTTTCTGGACTTTTTAATTATTTTATAGGTCTAACTTTTGTTAATTCCTAAATGTTCGAGAGCGTAAGTTGTTTTGTCAAAAACTAAACCATGATTTTCTAAAAAGATAAATTCGTGTGAAGTTCTTCTTAGGAATTGCAATAAATCTGGAGCTACACTCACAATCATTACTTTCTTTCCTTTTTTTGTAATGGTTTTTATCATATCATCCAGTGCTTCAACACCGTCAAGATCCATCATATATACTTCTCTTAGCCTGAAAATTATTGTTTGGTAATGATCAAATGTATCAGATTCAAATCTATGAAGATGAGCTTCGCTATTAAGGTAAAGAAGATTTCCTCTGAATGAATAAAGAAGTATTGAACCATCTTCTTTTAAAGGTTGCATTTTATCGCCTGAAATAGTTCTTACTACTCCAGAATTAGTATTTACAGATAATTCAAAATGTCCGTGAGAAATTTTTTCCACTAGCAATAAGAATGATATTGTTACACCAAGGCCAATTCCAACAATTGGGTCTTCTGCAATTGTTGTAAGAGCAACAACAAGTGAAATGACTAAACTGCGTTTATCATATTTCTTGAATTTTTTGAAATGCTTGCTATCAATCATTTTCATAGCTGTATCTACAAGAATTGCAGCAATAGCAGCCATTGGAATATATCTGAATTGAGATAAAAAGAATAGAGCTATTATCGAAATAAATATTCCACTAATAATTCCAGAGGTTCTGTTTTTTGCACCAGATTTAATATTTAAAGAAGTCCTTGCTAATGCAGCGGTTGCTGGCAATCCTCCAAATAATCCAGAAACTATATTCGCAATACCAAGAGAAAGAATTTCCTTACGTGGATCGTGCTTTGTCTTAGTCATTGTATCAGCAATTTTCGCAGACAACATTGTTTCTACAATTGCTATAAAACTGATTGTTAGCGCTGTTCCAAAAACTTTTCTATTAAATAAGAAATTTTGAGGATATGATAAGATTAATTCTACATTTGGGAATTTATCACCAAGTTTATAGAATGTAAATGGAATATAATTTATTGAACTTAAATATCCAACTAATATTGCTAAAGGTGCTAATAGTATAGCTCCAGGAATTCTAAATTTCTTCTTTCTTAAAATCCATAAAAACCCGAAATAAACTAAAAAACTACCAAAAGTTATAAAGTTAAATTCTTTATAATGGAAATACAGTTGCTTGCAAATATCAATTACATTGGCTTTTTGGGGTATATGGTCTAATCCAAAAGCATAATTAATTTGATTGAATATTAATATTATTGCAATTGCTAATGTAAATCCGTGAATTACACTAGAAGGAACAAAAACTAAATATTTTTCAACTTTCACAAAATAAGCAATTATTATTATTACCCCAGTTAAAATTGCCATAAATGGCAATAGCCCCATTCCATAAGTTAGTGCAAAAGAAGCAATAACGCCTGTTAGTGCGCCAGTTGGACCTATAATATTGAAATGACTTCCACCAAAGAGTGCTCCAATTATACCGGCTGCAATTGCTGTTATTATACCTGCTGTAGGTGTTGAGCCTGAAGCCATTGCTAAAGAAATTGAGAGTGGGATAGATACAAGAGCGACAGTTAAACCAGATTTCCAATTTTCTATAACTTTATTTTTCATTTATCAAATTGTAAATTCTAAAGAAACAAAAATATGAAAAAATCCTTAGAAGATTAGCATCAAGCAAAAAATTTATTGGTGAATTAGTTGAAAATGTAAAAAATACGATATTAAAATTAATGAGAATATCCCTATTATTGCTGATTCTTGTCTTAATTAACTAACAAGTTATTATCAACTATCATTATATTTAAAATATTGAACATTCGATTATTTTTATTATTTTTGTAAGTTACTTTAGTGTTTGTATAATAAATTATTTTATTTATAATGGTTAATATTAAGTTTAAAAATCTCTCGATTAAATATAAAGTAATGATATACTTTATGCCACCTTATATTTTGTTTATATCTGTAATTTTAGGTTATTTCTTTTATAGTGATTATCAAACAAGTATAGATCAGCACAAATTGCAAGTGACTTCAAAAATTAAATATTTTAATAATTTAATTGAAGATAGTCAACAAAAAGCTTTCCAAATTGCTGAATTAATAAGCCATTTACCATTTGTTGAAAAAGCTTTTACTGATCCAAATGTTGATAACGGAAGATCATATCTTCAAAGCCAAATAATGCCGATTATTAAGGATATTTCAAAAGATGTTAAAGATTTTCAGGTTCATTTTCATAAACCAGGAGCAATTAGTTTTTTAAGGACTTGGACTAATAAGAATGGTGACGATCTTTCAAAGTTTAGGAATACTATTGTTAGTGTTAACGAGACTAAGAAACCAGTAGTTGGTATTGAAGTTGGAGTTGGTGGTTTCGCTATTAGGGGTGTTGTACCAATATTCTCGGCTACAAAATCATTCATTGGTAGTGTTGAATTTTTCTATAATCCGGAAACATTACTAAATATTTTTAAAATTAATGATAAAAACTTTGGTTATATTGCTGGCGTTAGTAAATCAATGATTGATGGGTTAGTAAGCCAATCAGAAATTTCTAAAAGTTTTCCAAATATTTTTGGCAGTTATTATGTAACCAAAATCAATAATGATAAATTCAATTTAAATGAACTTTTCAATGATGAAGTTATAAGTAGTATAAGTTCATTAAGTGATATTAAAACATTTAATAAACATACAACTGTTTATGGTATCAATCCAATAAAAGATTTTCAAGGGAAAAATGCTGGATTTATTTCTTTAATTGAAACTGAAGAAGATTTAATCGAGCATTTAATTGTAGATACAGTATATATTTTAATTGTTATGATATTTGCTTCCATTTTTCTTCTTTTGGTTTATAATTCGGCACTAAACAAATTTGTTATTAGACCTATAGATAAAGCGAATGAAATTGCTAAGAAAATAGCACACGGAGATATTGATTTTGATTTATAACTAATAAATAGTATTATTTAAAGCCGGATGATTTTCGGCTTTTTTTTTATATTTTTAC
>CAIWET010000036.1 GCA_903911805.1 uncultured Ignavibacteria bacterium
ATATAAAGTTTTTAAAAAGTCTTAAGTTATTGTCTGCTCAAAATGTAGTTATTAAAGCGCATCACATGAGAGCTTTAATAAAGACGGTGAAAACGCTTTCAAGCGATCTTTTAGTTTATATAAATTATCATCTTTCGCTTGGTCGTAATGTTGAAGAAATTATGTTGTTAGACACCTTGAGACGGCTTTGTGAAAGATTAATTAATGAATTTTTTAAAGAAGAATATTTTTTACCAGGAACTACGGCTGAAATTTTAAAGGATTTAGTTTTTCGTGTGCAAGAAAAAATGAGTGAGCATAAAGTTACTACCGCAACCCTTGCAGTAATCGTTTGGGAATTATTAGGGCGCAACCTTGATCCTGAATATGAAAAAAGCTATTCACGTCCATTAACATTAGCAAAAGATTTATTTTTTGATAAAGATATAAAAAAGAATTCAAAATCAGAAGTAAATTCAAATTCAGTAATAGATCAACAATTACAAAAAAAACCAGCTCCTAAAAATCAACAATTACAAAAAAAACCAACACCTCCAACACCTAATAATGGACATTCAAAAAAAAGTGATGATTCTGTTGTTGGAGATTCTAAATCAGATGATAAAAAAAGTACTGATGAAGATAAAGATGCTGAAGATGATGAAAAATCTTACTCTTCTGATTCTGATGAAGAAGAAGTAAAAGAAAGTCTAAAAAAAAAAACAAAAGAAAAAAAGGATTTTTTAACCGTATCTTTTGATGATTTTAAGGATACGGCAGGAAAAAAGTTGGCACTTCCTGCTGGGGCTTTAGTTCATAGATTATCACTTGATTGTCCAGGGGTTTTGCCGGAATATTATGATACAAAAAAATCTGTAATTAAGTCTCGCAAGGGAATTAAGGCAATTCGTGGTGTGCAAAAAGATGATGCATTTGAATATAAATTTTCCTATGAAAACGCATTATCGCAAGCTGGATATCCTAATTCTTGTGGGCAGCACTCATTGTGGAATAATTATTGCAATATAAGTGGTGCTGATCGTATGGATAAGCAAGCAAGAAATGCCTTTATTGAAGCATCACTTTTATTATTGCCGGCAGTGTATGATGGTGATACGGTGCAACCTGATATTTTACGGCGACTTGTTGCTGATGAATCGTGTCTTAACTCTAAAGTAGCAACAAAAAAAGAGTTAGAAAAATATCAAGCAGCGCTTTGTACTTGTCGGGACACTCTTAATAAAAAGATTAATCTTGGTAAAAAAACAGCTGCAGTAAAAGTTGAAAAAAATAAATTAGAAAAAAGACTTAAAGTCTTGAATTCTTGGATAGAAGAAGAAGCTGCAGAACTTGCTGCGTGGGAAAAGCGTGAAACGCCAGAAGCGCAACAAAAAGTTGTTGATTTTAAAGCAAAAATGAAGGTCTTGCGAGATGCTCATGATTTTGCTGTTGTAGATGAGCGTCCAGTAGATCTTGTTAAGGCTTATTATAATGATGAAGCCTCTGGTATGAAAGAGATCTCTCCCGAGGATTGTCTTTTTAAATATCATGCTAATATTGAAGCTTTTCAAAAAGGAAGGCCTCAGACCTTTGTTATACATACTTTTCCATTTAATCATTTTATAACCGTTAAAATTGAGCTTATAGGTAATAAGCCAACGGTTACGATTCATGATTCAATTGGTGGTCAATATAATAATAATAAGACAATTCAAGTATTGCTATTCTTTTTAACTAAGGGAAAATTTACTTTGAATTTCGGTAATGCGTGGAGATGGAATAGGGGAATTTGGATTCAAGATATTGCC
>CAIWET010000037.1 GCA_903911805.1 uncultured Ignavibacteria bacterium
ACTTTTGCTCTAACAGCTTTTAAAATTTCTCCTTTGTCATCAATAGATGATAACATAATAATCGGCAAATGCACCATATCTGGAGATTTACGAATATATTTAACTAATTCAATACCTGAAATTCCTGGAAGTAACCAATCGGTTATAACGAAATCAACATCTTCAGTATTTAAAATTCTGATGGCCTCTTTCCCATTTTCGGCATCTAAAACATCAGGATAACCTGCATCGACTAGTATATTTTTAACCAATCGTCTTATCAACATTACATCATCAACAACTAAAAAAACCATTTTCATATCAAATTAATCAAAAACATCAATTGAAGTAACTATTAATGATTTGATTTATTTTAAATAAATTAAATATATATATCAAACACTCAATTTTTAATCGGTAAAGTTATAATAAATGTAGCTCCATGGTCAGGATAACTGATTAATTTTACAGATCCATTTAATAAATCTACAACTTTTTTTACTATATACAAACCTAAACCAGTAGATTGTTCTCTATTAGTTGGTTTTGCTGATAACCTGCTAAATTTAGTATATAATTTTTCTTTATCATCTGTTGAAAATCCAGGTCCTTGGTCACTAACTTTAACATAAACTTCATTCTTTGGCGTATTAAGAGAAGAAGAAATTGTAATGGTCGTATTCTTAGGAGAAAATTTTATTGCATTTGATACTAAATTATCAATAATCTGAAAAGTACGATCTTTATCAGAGATAATATTAGATATTGCATTATCATAAGAAAATTTAAGATCAATATTTTTTTCTTCGCATAACAATTTATATGTTTCTGTAAGAGAGTAAAGAATATCATTAATGTTAAATTGAGACATTTGCAAGTTAATGCTTCCATCTTCAACAACATTTACCTCTAAAAGATCTGAGATAATTGATAATGTACGATTTACATTATTTTCTATAAAATTGAAAAAAGTATTTTTTTCAGCATCATCTAATTGTTGATTTTTAATTATTGATAAATAACTATTTATTCCTGTTAAAGGATTTTTTAAATCGTGAGCTGCAATGCCCAGCATTTCATTTTTATCTCTAATTAATTTCTCCAATTGGATATTTTTTTGCTGAATTATATCTTTAGAAATTTTTAATTGAATATGTGTATTGACTCTTAAAATAAGTTCATCTTGATTAAAAGGCTTAATTATAAAATCAACACCACCGTGCTTGAACCCCTCGATTATATCTCTTTCTGAATTTTTTGCAGTAAGAAAAATAATAGGTATTTCTTCAAGATCTTTTCTTGTTTTTATGATATCCGCTAATTCATAGCCATCAACTTCCGGCATTAAAATATCAAGGATAATTAGATCTGGCTTTGTTTTGTCTAATAATTCGAGAGCCTTATGGGCACTTGTTACAACAAAGATTTTGTAGGAATGAGATTTTAAAAATTGACCAATAACTTGTAGGTTAACTACGTTGTCATCAACTATTAAGATAGTGCAATCTTTATTACTAAAAT
>CAIWET010000038.1 GCA_903911805.1 uncultured Ignavibacteria bacterium
ATATATTTTTGATTTTTTATCAAATTATTCGTAATTTAATCAAGTTATATTTGGGTAAAAGTTGAAAGATGTCTGATGAGGATATTAAAATTATTGATATTATTGATTCTATCAAGCATTTCTGTATTTTCTCAAAAAGAAAATTATAATTGGTTCTTTGGTAATGGGTGTGGTATATCTTTTTTCCCGAATGGGAATAACCCAATAGCGAATTCAAATGGAAATTTATTTTCGATGGAGGGTTGTGCGAGCATTTCAGACACTAATGGTAATTTGCTATTTTATACTAATGGTGAAACCGTATGGAATAAGTCTCATAAAGTTATGCTAAACGGCACTGGTTTGCACGGGAGTATTTCTTCCACTCAGTCATCATTAATTATTAAACATATTAATCTTGATAATATATATTATATTTTTACTACAGATGCTCACGAAAGCAACAAATTTGGTTTATGCTACTCAATTGTTGATATAAATGAAGATAATGGATATGGTAAAGTTACAACCAAAAATTTTCAATTAAATCCACATTTAACTGAAAAATTAACTGGTATTGCTAACTCAACTCAAAATGGGTATTGGATTATTTGCCATCATCGAGATTCAAATTATTTTGCATCTTATAAATTAACTAAATTTGGAGTTGATCCCAATCCAAGTATTTCAATTATTGGTGCAAAAAAAACTGATACAAGCTATTCTACTCCATTTTCAACTGGATATTTGAAATTTTCAAATTCTGGAAATATTCTAGCTTCGGCAATATTTAGCAATGATATGATTGAGATATATGACTTTGATAATTTAAATGGAACGCTATCAAATGCAAGAATAATTTATGATTTAAATATCACACACCCTGAATTTAATGATACAATTAGTGCTTATAATGTGAACCGAACTCCTTATGGCTTAGAATTTTCACCAAATGATAAATATTTATATGCTTCTGTAAGCAGAGGAATAAAGCAAATTGATTTAAGTGAATTTGTTCAAATTAAAGATAATTATTTTTCCTCTAAAGTCAATAATATTAATATTTTTAATAATACTTTAGGAGCATTATTACTCGGTCCTGATAAAAAGATTTATGTGTCTGGCTATGTAAATGACACCCTTGGAGTTATTTCTGAACCCGATAGTTTGATTACCAATTCATCAACTCAAACAGTGAAACAGAATTTAAATGGTAGACTTTCCAGATATGGATTTCCAAATTTTTTGGCAAAGACAACCAGGCAGAATTTAAAAATCAAATTCAATATTGAAAACCTTTATTTTTGTGAAGGTGATAGTTGCAAAATTACTGCATTAGCTAATGGAACAAATCTTAATTACCATTGGTCAACAGGTGAAACAACTCAATCAATTATAGCCAAGCAAACAGGTATTTATTCAATATACATTAGAGACTCTAAAAATTTAATTGGAAGTGATTCTATTTATATCAGTATTAATCCAAGACCAATTGCAAGTATTAAATCGGAAAAAAATAAAATTTGCGAAGATGAATTATTGAAAATTACAGCATTACCAAATGACTCGAATTATACATATTTATGGTCTAATGGAACTAAAACTGCAGATTTATTTGTAATTAAACCAGGAAAATATTCTGTAATAATCACCAATAATTTTGGTTGCAAAGACACTGCAGAAATTACAATTGATTTAAATCCAAAACCAATTGCTACTATTAATAATTATGGAATAAAAGGATTTTGTCCAGGCGATTCTGCTAAATTATCTGCAATGCCTGAATTGCCAAATTATACATATATATGGTCTAATGGTGCAAAAACAAGCTCAATTATGATAGGTGATTCAGCACTATATTGGGTAAAAATATTCAATGAAAATGGCTGTTATGATTCTACATCAATTAAATTAAATCAATATTCTTCCCCAAAAATTCGACTTTTTACTGATATTGACAATATCATTAGTAAAGGATTAACTAAGGTTATTAAATCAGATTCTTATGGCAAGAAATTAGTTTTGAACTGGTCAACTGGAGAAACCACTTCAAATATAACAGTAAAGGATGCAGGTAAATACTTTATAACTGCAATTGATTCTAATGGATGCACCAGCAAAGATTCAATCGAAATTAAATATAGATCTTGCGTATATGATTGTTCCAAAAATATTGACTTTGGAAGAATTTGTATAGGGCAAAATTTAACTAAAACTTTCGATTTAAGAAATTTAAACTTGGACGATGCCCGAATTTTATCTATAAAAGTTAAAAATAATTCCATTTTTCAGTTATCAAATTTCAGTTCAACCATTTCACATTTAAACTCAATTACTCCAGGCATAACTTTTAATCCAAATCAAATCAAAGAATACATCGACACAATTACTATAATAATGATTGAGCCTTGTTTAGATACTTTTAAAATCCCAATTTCAGCAACTTCTTATGCGATTTCTCAAATATCAATTCCAGATACAATTGCTCAAGTTGGATTAGATTTCAAAATTCCGATTTATGGAGAATTAATTTGTGGTTCTGAAGTTAATGACAATTATAATGGAAAAATCTCGTTTGATTTTTCTCTAATTTCACCATATTTAACCCAAAACAATGGTTTAAAAATATTAGGATTAGCTGGTGAAATGCTAGAAAGCGAAGTAAAAGGTTTAGCTACACTAACTCCAAACAAAAATCATTTATTGAATTATTTTTCTGGTGAAATTATGCTTGCTCAGGATAGCATTACGCCTATATTGATTGATACATTCTATTTTGACAATAAATTAATCGAAACAAAATATAAAAATGGTAGTGTAAAAGTTTGGGGAGTATGTGCTCAGAAAATATCAAGAATCAAATTAATGGAAGAAAAGAATTTCATTATATCACCAAATCCTGCAGGAGATTTCATTGAAATTTCTTTTATTAATTTAGTAGTGCAAAATGAAAATCGGGATTTAAATAAATCAATTCATATTTATAATCCAATCGGATTAGAATATACTCCTATGATAGATATAAATGGCTTAAAAGTAAATATTTCATTACTGCCATCAGGAATTTATTACGTCAAAATAGGAGATAAATTTCAGAAGTTTGTAAAGATATAGTTTTTAGATATTGAATAAATAATATTATATTGA
>CAIWET010000039.1 GCA_903911805.1 uncultured Ignavibacteria bacterium
TAATTCAATAAATTGTATTTTTAAAGCTAAAAATCTAATCTATAAAATTTTAAATGCCTTTTCTCTTTGTCAACATCTCAATTTACATTAATTTAGTTTTTTATTAATTTGTAATTTTTTAAAATGATTATTAAAAATTCTAAATATTTAGGTTTATTTGGTCAGGAATTTGAGTTAATAGACACTGGCTCATCATCAGGCAAAGATAATATGCTTTTTGATTATAATCGCACTATGGCAGTAGCTGAAGGCAAAGAATTGCCAATGATTAGACTCTATTCCTGGAATCCTTGGACTGTTTCACTTGGTGCTAACCAAAAAGAAACCGATATTAATATTGATGAAGTGGAAAAGCGTGGATGGGAATTAGTTCGACGCCCTACAGGTGGAAGAGCCGTTTTTCATTCAGAAGAAATAACGTATTCTGTTGTAATTAATCTTGAAGATAAATTTTCAATCCACGAAGCTTATAAAGATATACACGTAATGTTACTTAATGCATTGATAAAATTGGGTAATAAAGATATTGGATTTGAGAAATCTCAGGCCAATTTTAGAGAATTTTATAAAGATAAATCAATTTCTGCATCTTGCTTTGCAAGTTCTGCCCGTTATGAAATAGAATTTGAAGGCAAAAAAATAGTTGGTTCTGCTCAAAGATTATTTGGCAATACATTGCTACAACACGGGTCAATACTAATTGGTAATGCTCATTTAATGCTTTCAGATGTTGTAAATCTTGAAACAAATGAACAAAAAACGAAACTTTTTAACTTTATAAACAGTCATAGTACTTGTCTGGAAAATGTATTTGAAAAAAATATATCTTATAAGGAAATTTCAGAATTGATTTTTGAAGAAATATTGGATTAAAGCAATGATAATTAAATTTTTCATGTTTATTTTTTTGCTAATTATTTTAGCATTAGTTGGTGTTGGATTTATATTTAGAAAAATGAAACGAATTTTTTCTGTAAAATCTGAATTCACTCCTTCACAAGAAAGAATGAAAAAAGACGATAATGTTATTTATAAAAAAGATGATGTGGTTGTATTAAAAGGCGAAGCTGACCTAACCAAAAGGAAATATGATGAATAAAGCTCCATTAATTGCCTCAATAGACGTAGGCACAAACTCATTTCATATGATTTGCGCTACAGTCAATAGCAGAGGTATGCTAATGATACATAATCGCGAAAAGGAAAACGTCCGTTTAGGTACTGGTTCTGGCGATATGAAAAAATTGACTGAAGAAGCAATGCAAAGAGGAGTTAATACTTTAACTCAATTTGCAGCATTTGCAAATTCAGAAGGTGCAACTATTAGAGCGGTTGCAACTAGTGCTGTTAGAGAGGCTTTAAATAACCACGAGTTTATCAAAAGAGTAAAAGATGCTTCTGGTATTGATTTGGAAGTTGTTTCTGGAAATGAAGAAGCAAGATTAATTTATATTGGCGCTCTTCACGCTTTGAATATATTTAAGAAAAAAGCTTTGGTCATCGATATTGGTGGTGGAAGTACAGAAACAGTTGTTGGCTTTGAAGGAAATATATTATTCTCTCATTCCGAAAAGCTTGGTACAATCAGACTTACTCAAAAATTCTTCCCAACACCTGAAATTACAGATGCTGAGGTGGAGGATTGCAGAAGATTTGTTTTAGGTGAATGGTGCAAAGTATTAGATTCTGCAAGGGAAGCCGAACCTCAAGTATTTGTTGGTACTTCAGGTACTATAACAAACTTAGTCTTAATGGCGAAAGCTATGAAGGGCGAAAGTATTCCTGAAATAACAAATTCAATTACTGTTAATGCTAAAGATATTTTAAAAGTAATTGAAAATATTGTTGGTGCAAAGACAATTCAGGAAAGATTAGCTTTGCCAGGGATTGATCCAGCTAGAGTTGATATTTTGCCAGCAGGTGCATTAATTTTAGAACGTGCAATTCTAACTTTAGGAATTAATAAGATTACAATTTCTCAATATGCCTTAAGAGAAGGCGTTTTATTTGATACTTTGCAGAAAATGAAAGATATTGAAGAATATCATCATCTTTCTAGTATTAGATATGATTCTGTTTATAATATTTGCAATCAATTTCAAGTAAATCTTGACCACGCAGAGCACGTGAAGAAACTTGCTTTAAAAATGTTTGATACATTAGCTCCGTTTCACGGTTATGGTTTTGCTGAAAGAGAAATTTTAGAAGCATCTTGTTTGCTTCACGATATCGGATATTATATCTCTCACGACCTTCACCATAAGCATAGTTATTATTTGATAAGTAATTGCATTATGCCCGGGTTTACTAATGATGAAACTGAAATAATTGCACTAATTGCAAGATATCATAGAAAAAGTCATCCCAAGAAGAAACACCCAGAATTTATGAAATTGACTAAAGAGCGTCAGGATATTGTAAAAACTCTCGCATCTATGCTCAGAATTGCTGAAGGTATTGATCGCAGACAAAATTTATTGGTCAAAGATATTAAAATTCAATTATCTGCAAAAGAAATTGACTTCATTCTTATTCCAATTGATGAAGAAAAAAGTATTGAAATTGAACTTTGGGGAGCTGACCGCAGAAAACTTATGATGCAAGAAATATTTGGTAAGCAAGTTAATTTTACTATTGGATAATTCTTAATCATTTTGTTCTATCTTTATCTAAATTTATTGTTTTATTAAAGTAAGCCGGAGTTTTTCCGGCTTCTTTTTATATATTTTTTCTTCTTTTTAATCACTAACTTTCTTGTATTTCCAAATTGCTAATGAAAGCATAGCTATAGCATAGATAATAATTGTTATTGCTGGCTCTTTTATTTCATTTAAATTCGCACCTTTTAGCATTACTCTTCTTAAAATCTCTACAAAATGAGTAAATGGATCAAAAAATGCTACCCATTGAGCCCAATTTGGCATAGAATCAACAGGAGTGAACAATCCACTCATTAAAATTAATACAACTAAAAAGAAAAATGCTATAAATAATGCCTGTTGCTGTGTATCAGTCATTGTCGAGATTAATAATCCACCGGCTAGTATTATCAATAAATATACTGATGCCATTCCAAATACTAAATATAAACTGCCCTCTGCTAATAATCCATAAATTAACCATGCAACTGTTAAACCAAATGCTAACTCGAACATACCTATTATCCAAAATGGAAATAATTTCCCTATAATGAACTGATATTTCTTTATTGGTGTTACATTTAATTGCTCAATTGTACCAATCTCCTTTTCTCTTACGATATTCATTCCTGATAAGAATAATGCTATGATCGAAACTAATATTCCCAATATTCCAGGTATCATATATTGTTTATAATTCATCTTAGGATTATACCAATATTTATCAATTATATTTATACTAGATAAACTTAATGGCTTATTTATTACTTTTAGCTCTGATAATATCGATTGATTGTATGATAATATTATATTATTCGCATAATTATAACTAATTCCTGCTGCGGATCCATCTTCAGCATTTATTAAGAACTGAACCTTTGGAGATTGGCTGCGAAATAAGTCTTTTTCGAAATTACTTGGAATAATTAATATCATCTTGGTGTTATTTTTATTGATATCTTCCATTGAATTTTCGTAATTCTTTGTAACATTATTCAAAATGAAGTAGTTTGTTGACAAAAAATTATTTATTAATCCCCTAGATGATGTCGAATTGTCATAATCCACAACATCAATATTTATTTTTTTAATCTCAAATGTTGCTGCATTTACCAAAACTATCAATTGCACGATTGGAATTGCAAATATTATTGGCAACATTTGTTTATTTCGGAATATTTGTTTGAATTCCTTGATTATTATTATCAATATTATTCTCATTTTACAACCTAATCTTAAATTTTTTAATACTTACCAATATACAAAATATCGTCATTCCAAATAATATCAATGTTTCCTTTAATAAATACTCTATCCCAACTCCTTTTAAAATAATTCCCTTCAAGATTATCAAAAACCAAGTTGCTGGAAGAGCCTTGCTTAACGTCTGAAGAGGAAAAGGCATATTTTCTATTGGATAAATAAATCCCGAAAGAAGCATTGTCGGCATTAAAAGTCCTACTAATGAAACCATTAGAGCTATCTGCTGTGTTTTTGCAATTGTAGAAATTAATACTCCAAGTGATAACGCCGTGGTTATAAATAAAATCGTCTCTAAAGCAAGGAATAACAAACTCCCTTTGATTGTAATATCAAATAAATAATATGATAAAACTATAATGACAACTGCATTAAAAAATGAAAGGAATACATACGGTATTACTTTGCCAATAATTATTACTGGTGGCTTTATCGGCGATACCAGAAGTATTTCCATATTTCCCATTTCCTTTTCTTTTGTTATGGAAATACTTGTCATCAAAGCAGAAACAAGCATTAAAATCAAAACAATAAGCCCAGGAACAAACATAAATACGCTTTTCAACAATGGATTGAATAACATTTTTACTTCGGATGTTATAATTGTATTAGTAATATTATTTTTAGAATTATAATCCTTCATATAATCTGTAATAATCGCTGTTGCATAACCACTAAGTATTGTCGCCAGATTCGGATTACTTGCATCATTTATTAATTGTATTGATGCCTTTCCTTCTTTTTCAAATTTCTTCCCAAAATTCTCTTCAAAAACAATTACTTGCTTTACTTTTCCACTTTTAAATAGTGTTTCTATCTCAGAATCACTATTAACATATCCTTGGAGCTTAAAATATCCAGAAGAAAGCATTTTATTTGTTATATCATTACTAATATTATCTCTGCTTTTATCATAAATTCCAATAATTGCATCATTAACTTCTGTACGAATTGCGTAACCAAAGATTAAAAGCTGTGCTACTGGCATTAATATTAATACTATTAAAGTTCTTACATCTCTAATAATATGATAATACTCTTTTCTTATAAAATTTAATAATTGTTTCATTATAATCCTCTTGCAAGTTTAATAAAAACTTCGTCCATTGACTTTGCATTATGCTTATTTTTTAACATTTGTGGAGTATCCAAGTCCGCAATTTTACCATCCACCATTATAGATACCCTATCGCAATATTCTGCTTCATCCATATAATGTGTAGTTACAAAAATTGTTGTTCCATTATGAGCAGCTTTATATATCATTTCCCAAAATTGTCTTCGGGTTATTGGATCCACTCCTCCAGTTGGCTCATCTAGAAATACAATTGAAGGATTATGAATAACAGCTATCGAAAATGCTATCTTTTGTTTCCAACCCAAAGGCAAAGATACCACCATTTCATTTCGGAATTCTTCAATGCCAAGTTCTTTGAACAATATTTCAGATTTTTCTTTCAATTCTTTTTTAGATAATCCATAAATACCTCCATAAAAATTAATATTCTCTTGCACAGTTAAGTCTTCGTAAAGCGAAAACTTTTGACTCATATATCCAATATTCTTTTTTATCTTCTCAGATTCTTTAAATACATCAAATCCTGCAACATTCGCCTTCCCGGATGAAGGAGAATGAAGCGCAATTAACATTTTAATTGCTGTAGTTTTCCCAGCGCCATTCGCTCCTAAGAAACCGAATATCTCGCCTTTATAAACTTCAAAAGAAATTGAGTCAACCGCAACAAAATTTCCGAATTTTTTAGTCAGATTTTCAACTTTAATAATTATTTCTTTATTCATTATATCTCTTTCTCTTTTATCCCCCGCTGGCGGGGGCTGGGGGTGGACTCTTTTCTTCGAATCTATTCCCTGAATTATTTTTATTTAGTTTAATTTCATCATTAATAACTCTAATTATCTCCATTCTAACTCCTGTTATATTAGATAATACTTGTTCATCAGTAAATCTTATAACTTTATAACCACTTTCTTCTATAATTTTTTGTCTTTTTAAATCATTTTCTATAATTTGATTGAAGTGATGAGTATATCCATCAACTTCTATAATTAATTTTAATTCTAAGCACACGAAATCAGCTATATAATATAATATAGGTCTTTGTCTTCTGAATGAATATCCTTCTATTTGTTTATTATTTAGAGCATATTTTCATAAACAAGCTTCAGCTTTAGTCATATTTTTTCCTAAAATA
>CAIWET010000040.1 GCA_903911805.1 uncultured Ignavibacteria bacterium
AAAAAAAATAATAATTTATCAACACAATTTTGGAGTTTTTCCACATTGGTATTTATACTGATGATTATTTTGTCCAATTTTAGTAAAGCTGATTGGGAACAGATTAATTCAATTCCTTATCCTTTTAGTTCACTTTATTACTTAGATGTTTATTTGTTGCCTACAAATCCTAACTTCGTTTGGGTTTGTGGAAGAAGTGGAGCTGTATTAAGAAGTACAGACGCTGGTAAAACTTGGAAGACAGCACAAATCAAAGATAGATTTGTTGTAGATTTACAATTAGAGAAAATTCATTTTGTTAGTGATAAAGTTGGTTTTACATCTGGATCAAATAAGATGTTTAAATCAACAGATGGTGGTGTAACCTGGATTGATATTTCTGACCCAAGAGCAACAGCTATTTGGGGACATTGGTTTTATGACGAGTTAAATGGTATTATGCTTGGAGATGGGTGTATTGATAATCAACAATTTTTTCGTACAACAGATGGTGGAGTATCTTGGAATTTAAAAGAGTATTCAATCTATGAAAGTGGTTTAACTCACGTCCAAATGATGTCACTAAATGGAAAAGCTTATGCTGTTTCATCAGGATTTTTATGGGAAAGCAATGATGGTGGATATAATTGGGCTACAAAATCTTCGACAGGGGCTAAAGATTGGCAAGAACAACTTGCTGTAAATGGAAATTCATTCTTATTTCCAGTTTCTTCAGGTTGTAGTGGTGGAGGTTTTGGTGGAGCTAGAATGAGTGTGGATGGTGGAAATACTTGGAAAGCTATTCCAACAAACTCAGCTTGTTTTGGTAGCTATTTGCTTACACCTTCAAATGGGTGGTTTGCTGGAACCAATAGAACTGTATATCATACAACAGATGCTGGCAAAACCTGGAATAATGAATATTGTGGTATTCCAGCAGGAACGGATCTAGATGATATTAAATTTTATAATGATACTTTAGGATTTGTTGTTGGAAAAGGTGTTTTTAAATATAAAAATTATAATAAAGAAAAACCGGAAATTGTTGGTAGTTTCCCGGTATATTTATGTGCTCCAGAATCAATAACATTGAAAACATCTAAAAAATATAAAAATTATTTATGGTCAAATGGTGAAACTTCCGAAACAATCAAAATCAATAAATCTGGAAAATATTTTGTAAAAGTATGGAATACTGATTGTGATGCAGGTAGTTCAGAACTTGTAGATGTTACAGTAAATCAAGCACCATTATTTAATATTATATCAGATAAAGGTAACTTATTTTGTGAAGGTGATACAGCTGTTTTATCATTAAATTCCACCTTTTCTATATATAAATGGAATACTGGTGAAAATTCAAAATCTATTAAAATTAATAAATCTGGAATATACAAATGTGAAGTAGTTGACACAAACGGATGCAAGGGATCAGCTGAAATAAATATTAGTATTAATCCAAAACCTCAAATTACCATCAATAAAATATTAAGAAGTACTTTTTGTATTGGAGATTCAATATTTTTAAATGCAAATATTATAGAAGGGAATTTAGAGTGGTTCAAAGATAATGTAAATAATTCATTCAGTAAAAATAATTTAATTTGGATTAAAGAATCAGGTCAATATTTCGCAAAAGTTGTTAGTTCAAATGGGTGTATAGCATTTAGTGATACATTACCAATAACTTTTAAGAAAGATACAAATAAAATGGTTATTGAATTTCTTTCGAGTGATAATTCAATTGACTTTGGTAAATCTAATAATGAATCAATTCTTAGAGATTTAAAAATTTCAAATATTGGGTTTGATGATTTTACTTTAAACGACATATTACTATTTAAAAATTTATCATTTTCTGTTCCAGCAAGTCAATTGCCTGTTACAATTCCATCTAAAGGATATGTAATACTAAAAGTGAATTTTAATCCAAATAAAATAGGGGAGTGCAAAGATACTCTTATTTTTGAAGATGTATGTACTAATCATACAATTCCATTAAAAGGTGAAGGACTACCAAATGAATTTATTGCAAATGGTAAATGCAATACAACGATTAAATTAGTTACAACAAGTTATGGTGAATCAAATGTATTATCAATTGGCGAACCATATCCAAACCCCGCAATTGATAAAATCGAAGTGCCAGTTGAATATTCTAAAGAAGAAGATTTAATTAAAATTAAAATTTCTGTTTATAATTACATCGGAAATGAAATCCTAAGTAATTATATTATTTCTAAAAATAATAAAAACTCAAGTAATATATTAATTAATTTTGAGAGTATTAGATCAGGAGAAT
>CAIWET010000041.1 GCA_903911805.1 uncultured Ignavibacteria bacterium
GCTAGAAAAGTATGCTAACTCTTGAGTTCCATACCAAGATTGATTTTCAATCGTATAAGAATGATTATTTTCACTAATAGTATCTCCAATATCTAATGAATCAATTAAAACATTATCGGCATATATCCAATAATAAAATTCATTCCAATCTACCATCCAATCAAATTTAGGATAATAGAATATTTCAATATTCAGCTCTTTTGGATTGTTTAATTTAATGATATCTAAACTTAACTCAGAATTTTTCCATCTATATCTTTTATCTAAACAATACTCACTCCAAATACCAAAATCTTCTCCATTAATTTTAATTTTTGCCAATTGGTTATTATCATTACCAACATCGAATCTTTTTATAAGTTTTAAAGTGTCAATTTTGTTATTTAATTTTATTTTGAAAGAACTCTTAGACTTATGGCCTCTACCATTGTCTTTTAAAGTCGATAATTGGGAAATATGTTCCAAATTTTTGAAACTCATTTCTAAAGAGTTCATTATGTTTTGATTCTTTAAATCTAATAAAACAATCGAATCATTAGGATTTATTAATTTATTAGATATTGATTGTCGTAAACTTATATTATTATTAGGATTAGTAAATGTATTCTGAAGTTTTTCAGTAATTTTTGGGTTTATATTCCCTTTTTTCCAGGATTCGATATTTTTATCAGGAAATAGATAATATTCAAATTGAAAAAAAGCATCTCCATTTGTAGTTATTTTTAAAGATTTATTAAACGGAATATCAATATAACTTACGCAAGCTCCTGAATTACTTACTTCATTTAATACTAAAGGAAAAGGGAATATTTGATTATTAGAATGATAAATATCTTTGATTGATAAGATAAAACTTGGGATATTCTCATCATCAAAATAGAATTTTAATATATCACTTTGTTGAAATCCAGTTTGCCAAATTCTAGATATTAAGCCAGAACCATTGCAGGAAAAAATTACCTTTTCATTATTATTGTCAATGTATAATAAGCGATTACATAATCCATCCGCATTGCCGCCTGTTCTGTCGTGACTGCTTTCTTGTTTTAATATCGAAAAATTTCTTTTAATTGGTAATTTATCAATAAATAAAATATTATTCATTCCAAAACCATAATATTCAGCATTTAAGCCAATTAAAGAGCAGGATAACACAATGAAATAAATTAATATTCTCTTCATAAAAAAAATCAAAAATGTAAACAACTATTATTATAAACTAAAAAGGTGGTTTTCTATTTTATAAGAAATCCACCTTTTTGTATTTAACTCAATTATTTTAAAATCGATTAGTATTTTCCATAATCATCTTCATCTAAGCTAATTATATCCTCTGGTCTTGATTTGATGCTTTCAAATGATGCAGATGGTAATTTCTTTGATGGAGTAGGGTTCATCATTCTATGATTTATTGTTGGGTGTTGGCTATACATCATATCCAATTCACTTTCACTGTTATTGATTTTAAATCGGGAAATCATCAATCTTAATTGATTTGCTTGTCCTGACAATTCTTCTGCTGCGGAAGCAGATTGTTCGGCACTTGCTGTGTTTGTTTGAGTTACTATATCAATTTGGTTCAAACCTTGATTGATTTGAGCAATTCCTTGTGCTTGTTCATTTGAGGAGGTTGCAATTTCACCAACAATATCTGATGCTTTGATGGCTCCTGATTTGATTAATTCAAGCGCTTCAGATGTTTTTCCAGCTAGTATTGAGCCTCTATCAACAGTTCTTATACTTTTTTCAATCATTTCAGCAGTTTCTTTCGCGGCTGAAGCTGAACGTGCAGCAAGATTTCTTACTTCTTCCGCTACTACTGCAAATCCTTTTCCGTGACGACCAGCTCTTGCTGCTTCAACAGCAGCATTTAGTGCTAGTAAGTTAGTTTGGAATGCTATTTCATCAATTACTTTAATAATTTTAGAAATGTTTTTGCTTGACTCTGTGATTTCAGTCATTGCTTGATTGAGCTGGCTCATTTCAATATTGCCTCTTTCGGCTGCATTTCTTGATTCTAATGTTAAATAATTTGCGGTATTCGCATTTTCTGCATTTAATTTAGTTTGAGATCCAATTTCACTCATCGAACTTGTGATTTCTTCGAGAGATGCTGCTTGTTCTGTTGCTCCCTGTGATAAAGCTGTTGATGCATCTGATACTTGCATTGATCCACGTGTAACTTCTTCGACTGTAACAATAACTTGACCTAGAATATCTCCAATCGAATCTATAGCATTATTTAATGTGTCTTTAATCATTGCATTATCGCCTTTAAAATCACCTGTCATATGGGTTGTTAAATCTCCTTCTGACATTAGTTTTAATACCTCTATGGCTTCATTTATCGGAGTCATAATAACATTTAGCATTTCATTGATATTAACTGCCGTTGTTTGGTAAGCACCATTCAATCTATTATAGTCAATTCTATTGGCTAACTTACCATTTGTCATATCGTCTATAATATTATTTAATAGATTATTGAAGTTTGCTTCATTAGTTACATCAATCCACTCAACAGCAAAACCATTTTTAGTGCCGTCTTTACTAATCAAAGGAGTAACATTTAGTTTAAATATAACATCTCCAAAATTGATTTGTGTTCTATGAGTAGTATTTAAATTTGATAGCATATTTCTTTGATGCGATGGATTTTTATGATAAAAATCTATACTTTGACCAATAATATTATCTGGATCAAAATTTGGGAATACCTCTTTTATTCTTGATTCGTAAGATTTAAATAACTTATAAGTAGAAGCGCTTACAAAGTTTATAATAAAATTCGAATCCGCAACCATTATTCCTGCAGAGGAATTAATTGTGTTTACCACAGATTCTAAACTATTATTAAATCCTTTTATGATTTGTTTGAAATCACCTGAGTGTTTGCTTTCGTCGCCACGGAAGTTTAATTTTCCTTCAGTTCCGGCTTTAGCTAATTCATCAGCATCACTAATTAATTGCTTAATATTCCTTCTTACTTTTTCAATAGTATTATTTATAAAGGCTTTTTTGCCTGGGAATTGATCAATATGAGCATCCAAATTACCATTACCAAATTCTTCTATACAAGCCAATGCTTGTTTCTTAACTGAAATATGGCCAAATACCATTTCGTTTATCCCAGCTGCCATTGTATTATATACACCGTGATAATTCCCGACATTAATCAAAACATCAATATCTCCAGCAACATGCTCTAATGACATATGATGTATTTCCTGAATTAGTCCATTTATAGAATCTATTAACATATTAATGTTATTTTTGATTTCGTTAAAATCACCATTGTAGTTATCTGTGATTTTGGATGGCATATCGCCTTTGGATATCCTGTCTATATATTCTGCCGCTACATTTAGTGGACTTATAACAGCATCTAGTGTACTGTTGAATCCATTTATCAATATAGCGAATTCTCCTTCGAACTTACTTGAATCTGCGCGATTATCTAGCTTGCCTTTTATCGCAGAATCAGATAGTTTATGTGTTTCATCAACTAATTTTTTAATATTAGTTGCCATTTTATTCATTGCACCTAGTAAAATACCTGTTTCGTCTGTACTTGTTGAATCAAGATTTACATTTAAGTCTCCAGAAGCAATTTTATTCGAGGCATCAATTAAATGATTAATTGGTTTTGTTATGATTCTTGATAAATATAATCCTATTAAAACAGCGATAATCATTGAAGATATAACTAAAATCAATACAAAAGTTATTGTAGAATTGGCACTTTCATCTGAACTTTTATCTTCTTCTGCTGAGGACTTTCTGTTCTCTTCATAAAGCTTCTTTAATAATGACTCAGGAGATTTAAATAATTTTTTAGTAGTTGCTAAAGCTATATATAAATCAGCATGAATTTTTTTCATTTCTGGCGAAGTAATTGCAAATCCCTTTTCTAATAAAATATTCTTTTCTTTAGATTTTTCATAAAATTTCTTTGAAGCATTTTTCCATTCATTAAATGCAGGAATAAATTCTTTCCATAATTTTACTTCTAATTCGGTATGAGCCAAAGAATCATAAGATTTCCACTCATCGTCAATATGTTTCCAACATCCATCAATTCTTTCTTGGAAATGTTCCAAATCAGCAACTTTATTTACGGTTTCATCTGCTAATCCGAACTCTTGTGTTTTAATATCTTTCTGATCATTCATAATCTCTAGAATATTTGCGATACTTGGGAGCTTTATAGCAGCAATTGTATCTTGATATCCTTTTACCTTATTAATGCCGTGGTACCCAACATAACCAACAATCCCAGTTATTATAGCAATTAAAACAAAACCAGTAATTAATTTTGTGCTAATCTTTAGATTGCTAATAACGCTCATAATTTTATCCTTCTTTATTTATATTAATTGTTTTCTTATAATCTAATTTTTTCGATTTCATCTTCGGTCAATATCTTTTCAATATCTAAAATGATTTTAACTAAATCATTAACTTTGCCAATTCCTTTAATGAAACGATTAGTAAGAATTTTAGCAGATTTCGGAGTAGATTCAACATTCTCTGAAGGGATATTTAGAACTTCAGAAACTTCATCAACAACAAGTCCAATTTTAATTTCATTAAAATAAACTACTATAATGCAAGCACGAGTTGAATACTCTATTTCAATCATTTTAAAGCGCTTACGCAAATCAACAATAGGAATTACGTTCCCTCTAAGGTTAATAACTCCTTTGATAAATTCAGGCATATCTGGCAAGTGAGTAACATCTTGGATGCCTATAATCTCATTTACAAAGGCAATTCCAATAGCATATTCTTCAGAAGATATTTTAAAAGTGATATATTTATCTTTTTGTGAATCTTCTTCTAAAAAGTCATCATCATTTTCATTTTCATAAAAAGCCATAAAATTCCTTATTTATAATTCAATTGTTTCACCATATTCAAAAACTTTACACAATTTTCCTAATGATTCAACTTTTTGTTTAAAAACAAAAGGATCAGCATTAATAATGGGAAATGTGTTGTAGTGCATTGGAGCAGAGAGTTTAGGATTAACAAATTCAATGGACTTAATTGCATCGTCAATTCCCATAGTAAAATTGCCTCCAATAGGGCAAAGATACAAGTCAATACTATTCATTTCACCAATTAATTTCATATCATAAAATATGCCAGTATCGCCAGTATGGTAGATTATTTTATTATCGATAGTTAATAATACACCAGCAGGTTCGCCCATATAAATATTATCATCAGTAGATGAACCATGGTGGGCAATAGTAAATTTGACTCTGCCAAAAGGAAAATCAAAAGATCCACCAATATGCATATTATGAGCAATACCATTTTTGCTTACTATATAGTTGGCAAGTTCATGAACCGCAACAACTTTAATACCAAATTGTTTAGAAAGTGCAATAGCATCACCTAAATGGTCACTATGTGCATGGGTTACTATAATAAAATCCGGCACCAACGATTTAAATTCCTCTGGACAAGTGGGATTACCACTTATAAATGGGTCTATAAGTACCTTGTAATTGCCGTCATCAAATAAAAAACATGAATGACTTAAATATGTAATTTTTAACATTATACGATAAAATTTTATTATAAAATAATACACATTTGCAAATTACGAAAAGATAATAATATGATAA
>CAIWET010000042.1 GCA_903911805.1 uncultured Ignavibacteria bacterium
CATTAATGAATTTATAGAAAAAATACAAAAAAAAGTTATTCTCTTTGATGGTGGAATGGGTACTGAAATTTACAAAAGAGGAGTATTTATTAATAAATGCTACGATGAACTAAATATAATTGACCCAAACATTATTAAAAGCATTCACGAGGATTATAAAAATGCCGGTGCCGATGTTTTGGAGAGTAATACTTATGGCGCAAATAGAATCAAATTAAATAAACACGGGCTTTTAGATAAATTATACGAAATCAACTTTCAAGGTGTAAAAATTGCAAAGGAAGTTGCTGGTGATGATGTTTGGGTTGCTGGATCTATGGGACCATTGGGAGTTCAAATCGAGCCACTTGGACCAACTTCCAAAGAAGAGGCTCAAGAGTATTTTAAAGAGCAAGCCCAGGCATTAATTGATGCTGGTGCTGATTTGATTATTCTCGAGACTTTTATTTACCCAACAGAATTGGAACAGGCTGTTAAAGCAGTAAAATCAATTGCAGACATTCCAGTAGTTGCTCAAATGACTATTGATGAAAATTGCGATTCTCTTACAGGTGCTTCTCCTGAAATAATGATTCAAGAACTCGAAGAAATTGGTGCTGATGTTGTCGGGATTAACTGTACAGTTGGTCCTCAAGTGATGCTCAACTGGTTGGAAGCAGCACGTGAACACACAACTTTGCCAATTTCAGTAATGCCAAATGCTGGTAAACCAAGAAACGTTGACGGCAGAAATATTTACCTTACTTCTCCTGAATATATGGGGGAATATGCCAAGCATTTCGTAAATCTTGGAGCAAATATTATTGGTGGTTGCTGCGGAACAGGACCAGAACACATCAAGAAAATGAAAGAATATATTTCTTCAGTTTCAGTTTCTAATTTCCAGCAAAAAATCACTATTTCTAAAATTGAGGATAACCCAAATATTGAGAAAATTCCTCAGGAAAAGAAGTCCAGATTAGCAAGCAGATTAGCAAAAGGAAATTTTGTTACATTTGTTGAGCTTTTGGCTCCAAGAGGAGTAAGTGCCAAAAATGAAATCGAAAAATCGCGTGAAATGAATTATTATGGCATTGACGTGATTAATATTCCTGATGGTCCAAGAGCAAGCGCCAGAATGAGTGCTTTATCCCTGGCATTACAAATTCAAAGAGACGTGGGAATTGAAACTGTTTTGCATTACGTTTGCCGCGATAGAAACGTAATTGGCATTCAATCTGATTTATTGGGAGCTTATGCACTTGGCGTCAAGAATATATTAGCAATTACGGGAGACCCTCCAAAATTGGGGAATTATCCCGATGCTACCGGAGTTTTTGATGTTGATGCAATTGGTTTAGTAAATATCTTAAATCGCTTGAATAATGGAATGGATATCGCTGGAAACCCAATTGGGAATCCAACAGGATTTTTCATTGGAGTTGGGGCAAATCCTGTTGCAGTCAATATGGATAAAGAAATTGCCAGACTAGATTGGAAAGTAGATGCAGGAGCCGAATACATAGTAACTCAACCAATTTTTGACAGAAAAGTGTTCGAGCAATTTATGAAGAGAATTGAACATATTAAAATACCAGTGATTGCAGGACTTTGGCCACTTACTTCAATCAGAAATGCAGAATTTATGAATAATGAAGTACCTGGATGTTCCGTTCCTGAAGAAATTTTAATTAGATTGAGAAAAGTATCAGATTCCAAAGAAGCTGGATTAGCCGAAGGAATCAAAATTGCACAAGAAATCTTAAGAGATATAAAAGATATGATAAATGGAGTTCAAATCAGTGCACCATTTGGCAGAGTATCGAGTATTCCAGAAGTATTGGATGTGGTATAATTTAGGAAGAGTTTTTTCTTAAATCCTCCCTCTTTAGGAGGATTTAGGAGAGGTTGTTGATCAATAATGTTTAATACATTACAAATCTATCATTAATTTTATAATTTTTAAAAAATAAATTAATTTTTCGGATCAACATATTATTCATCAAGATCAATTTCCAGTTCTGTGATAATTTCTATATTTAAGCCATTTTTCTTAACAAAGGAAAAATCTAAATTTTCGTATTTTAATTCTAATATTTCAATTGAGTTTTCATATTTATCTATTACCATTGCTTCTAAATAATCGTGAGGTTCATTTTTGGAAATAAAATTATAAAATACTAAAGAATTATCTAAATATACTTTACTTTTTACTAATAAATAGTCATATTTTGAATAGTTTTCATAATATCCATCATAATTGACTAAGTTGCTTTTTTCCAATTCTTTATAAAGATTAGTTTTAATTAATGCTTTATAAAGCGAATGTGATATATCGTCCCATTCATCATATGATTCACCCTTTCTCCAGGGAATTTTACCTTTTTCCATGGATGGAATTACAGAATTTAATGATTCTCTGAAAATTGAAATTAATTCATTAATACTAGTTTTCCAAATATTATTATTATTATTCATGCTCCACTCCCTATTTTCTAATTTAACAAAAATAACAAAATTTTTAGGTAATTTAAATTAAATTAATAATACTGGATACTGAATATTTATCTAATTTCGAAAAGGCAAACCATTTCTTTCCAAGATCTTTCAGAGAAGCTCCAATATGATAAATCTCTTTTTCATCAATTATAAGGAAACGATCATGGCATTTGTTGAATTCTTTAATTTCAAAATTACCATATTGTTCATTCGCTTTTTTAACATCTAAGCTAATTTGCTTATTAATTATTTTTGTTAATAGTTTTACTTTAACACATTCATCTTTTTTTGATAAAATAGTTAATGTATTGTCATCTATATAATTATCAATCAAAATAATTGATTTTTTTGCTCCTCGAATCAAATCTGATGCAAATTTATATGCATCAAAAACCTGTCCATCAAAAAATATTCCTTGAGTGGGAAGTAACTTTGAATTAATATGCAAATCAATTTCAGCAACTTTGTCTTTCAATTCGGTAACATCATTTTCAATATTATTTATTCTTACATCAAAAGCATAACCTTTTAATAAATAATCTTTTAATATTTTTGTAGCCCAAATTCGAAACTGAGTCCCTTGTTTGGATTTAACTCGATAACCTACTGAAATAATAACGTCAAGATTATAGAATTCTAAAAGTCTTTCTACTTTCCTTCCACCTTCTTTTTGAAGTGTCGCAAAATTTGCGACAGTTGAAAGTTTATTAAGTTCTTCTTCTTTAAAAATATTATTAATATGTTTGCCAATGGTTTTAATATCACGTCCAAATAAAGAAGCTAATTGTTGTCTATTAAGCCAAACAGTTACTTTCTCAATAACTACTTCAATCTGAGTATTCAGTTCTTCAGATTGATAAAGAATAATTTCGTTTTTCATTTCCTCCTCCTTTTCCCAGCTTAAGACAACTCAAATCTAAATTTAGTTTCAAAAAAAATATCGCGTTAGCGATTAAATAATAGTAACCAAACCTCATATCCATTAATACATTTACCCCTTTAGGAGTTATATATTCCCTACGGGAAAAAAGGACACAACTCAGATTTTGATATTACCATTGTTTTATCCCTATGGGATTTATCAAATTAATTCAATGAATCCTACTGAACTGGATTTTACTTCGTTTCCTCCCTTTTTCCAATAGACAAAAATAATGAAATTTAATTAAAAATATTGCAATATTGTGCTTTATAATTTAAATATTTCAGAATTTCAAATTCTTTCCCTGATTTTTCAAATAATTATTTAAAAATTAGTATTTTATTCGTTAGTTGAGCTTTTGAATACGTTAGTTGGGGTTTCGTAAGGGTCTGTTGGTGTTCCGTAAGGGTCTGTTATGCTTTCTTCCATCGAAGAAACCTCAACAGACCCATATTATTCCTCAACAGACCCATATTATTCCTCAACAGACCCATATTATTCCTCAACAGACCTATAATATTCCTCAACAGACCCATTCATA
>CAIWET010000043.1 GCA_903911805.1 uncultured Ignavibacteria bacterium
AGATTTCTTCTTTATCATAATAATTATCTAATTTTTTAAATTCTTTAGATATAATTTTATTTGATATATCTTTAAGTAATGTGTATAATTCTTCAAATGCTGAATCACTCTCAATTTTATTTGATGATGTTATCCATTTTTTATAAGCAATATTAATTGCTTCACTTAATTTCATAATTCTGCATACTTGTTATTAGATTTTAAAAATATTTGATTATAATGATTAATTTAAAATTGTTTGAAGATAATGCCAGAACCTTATTAATTAGTTCTGGCAAAATATTCAATCTAACGAGAAGAATGATAAAAATTGAAATAACAAAATTACTTCAGGACCAATGTTATTTTTTTGCTACATTAGCTTTACCAAATACCACTTTATTTCCAGAAGATAAGCTTATAAATATTCCTGAATCTTGAGTAATATAAACATAATAATCTTCATTTTTATTAAGAAATTTAAATGATTCAGAACTAAAAGTAGTTAATTTTAAATTTTCATTGCTTTCAAATTCAATCTTATGACTATTTGTAAAAGCTTTGGTTTTAAAAGTTATTAACTTTTCATCATTAATAATTTCAGCAATAATCTGAATATTATCTTGTTTACTATCTAAACAATCTCGAATCACATCCTTAATCATATACCTATCAATCAAAAATTCTAAATATGAAGTTGAAGTATCTAAAAGATTATTACAAACCTTGTCATCCATATATTTAAATAATTCTACCTTTGCACAAGGAAATAAAAATTCCTTTAAATCACTTCTGATAATGATATTATCACCAGTAAATTCCCCGTCTGATTTCAGACTGTATTCAAAAATAATCATTGTTCTATCTAAATTTTTAAATTTATCAAGAAATTTAATAAATTTATCAACAAAATAGATTCCGAATTTTATCATCCCCTTTGGATAATTGTTATCAATCAATGTCATACATTCACAAAGATTTAAAACACTACTTTTAACAAGAGTCCTTGCTGCTGTAAATGAAGTGGTTCTTGCAGTTAAGTCTTCATTTATTATAAAAAGTGCATTAGTATCAACTACTACAAATTGCTTCAAATATTGAATAAACATTACAATATCTTCAATTATAAAAATCAATTGATTCATTTCTTTTCCTTTAATTTCTTAATAGCTGCTTGATTATAATACTTCTCAATCAGTTTTTTAATCAACTGCGAAGGTGTAATTCCTTCATCTTCTGAAATATTTAGAATCAAATGATGGGTTTCATCATCGAATTCAAACCTCTCTTTTTTAGGTTTGGACACTTTTGGCAAAACCTCCCTTTGAGCATCTGCAAAAGTAAGTGTATGTGCTTTAACCTGAGCAAATAACTCGGGATTCTTCTTTAAAAGTTCATAATAACCTTTTAAAGTAGTTGTTCCGATGTTCCCAACTAAATCTGCAACATACTTGTATGTGTGAATCGATTCAGTTAAAGTTGGTAATTTACCAGTTCTTATTTCACTGATTTTCTGACGTAGCTTTGCTTTTGAATCTTCTTTTACACTATCAACCATTTCAGCACCGATACATGCCAAATCTGATTTTGTAAGATGATTCCTATGCTGATTTTTAATGCTCAAATAGTTTGAGATGTCCTCACACTTACCCTTGTATGGAGTAACTCGGCAAGGGATGCCTAATTCAAAGCAAGATTGTGCCCTATTTCTACCATGAAAAATAAGACCTTCATAAATCTCAACATCTTCTTCCTGTCCATGCTCAAGTATTGACAATTTGAGAGCATTTAAAGACTTTTTATCCATTAATGGTTCACCATCTCTACAAGGGTGAAATTTTGGCTGGTCTGTAAATGACAAGTATGTATCATTTACAATATAGTTATCTTCAATAACTGAATCTAACTTGTTTAGCTCAGTTTCAATCATATCAATCTCGGTCATGATATTTTCAACAGCAACTGATTCTTGAGTAGTTTTGAACTCATTCATTTCTGAATTGTCAATCATTTTTTCAGAAATCTGATTCTCGATATTTTCCATTTTAATCTCCTAAATAATATAAAAAAACTTGTTAAATAAGAACTTGTTATTTTTTTTGAGAAATCATTCAAGTGGATGGTGCACAGCATCCACCTGAACGAATTACTTGGTTATGCTAATTTTCTTTTTTGAAATTCATCATCCATGATACATTTAATAATGCTATTCAAATGTGAAATTAATCCCTTCTTTAGCAATTGAGCAGTATGGATGTCGAACTCACCTGATTCAATATCAAAAGATTTTTCAAAACAATTTGTAGCAGCTTCAATCAAATTACTAAGTATAAATGTTAGCATTATAACTTCAACTTCTATTGGGAAATCGAAAAGATTGATAATATTAACAGTTTTATAATGATTCATTTTTGAATCAAATCTTCTGTTAGTAGCTTTTGTTTCTAATTCAGAAACTTTTTTTACAGAAACATTTTCTTCTTGCATGGTTTTTACCTTTTTTGTAAATTGAAAAAATTCTTTTAATCTTATTTTTGAAATTGTATGTAAGCCCTTGTAATTTTTAAACATAGCTTACCCATTAACTAAAACTGCATTTTTAGTCATGTTAGAATTTGATTGATATTTTTTTTAGTGAACTCCGGAGTTCGATTTCTTAAATTTTATTTCTCCTTCCTAAACTATTTTATCTAATTGTAAATATTCGTTTAATGCTTCCTGTCTCATTTCTGTTTTTGATTTGTAGTAATTTTTCTTGTTAAATATAAAATTTGATATATCATCCATTTTAAAGAAAACTTTTTTATTATTGATTTTGTAGAAACTCAAGAGCCCCTGATTCATATAATTATATAAACTCGATTTTTTGAGTCCGGTAAGTTCAACAACATCATCAATTGTTAGAAATGGTTTATTTTCAAATATTATTTTCTTTTTCAAAT
>CAIWET010000044.1 GCA_903911805.1 uncultured Ignavibacteria bacterium
ATATTATTTTTAATAAATAATTAAAAATTATTGAATTTTTTTTTGACACTAACAAGAATGTCTGTGCGACTTCTTCAAGTCCCTCCCGTTAAGGGGAGGGATTTAGGGTGGGGCGTGACGAGAGCGTTTTTTCAAACGGAGATGCCGCATCAAGTACGGCATGACAACGAAATTATTAAAAGAAGACAGGTCTAAGACCTGTCTCTACAAATTACAATTCCACTATTTTATTTCCCCTCCTTTTATAAGGAGGGGTGGCATAACGTGTATTTATGCACGTTTTGACGGGGTGGTCACTGTTGATTTTGAAAGATGCACAGCAGTGCGTCTCTACAAGCGAATTAATTACCTGCTATGTTTGTAGAAATTATTAAAAACAAATATTTTATTCTCAACAAAACAATCTATTTTATTCCGATTTTGGATCCCATTCGGTTCCTTCGCAAGGAACATAATCATTTGTTATATGTTCATCTAAAATTTTGCAGAGTTGACTTGTTTTATCAAAATGTTTGCATTTTCCGCAAAGAGTTGATTCTTCGACTTTTTCTATATTCTCATTATATTGTTGAAATTGTATCCAACCTGGATACGCAGCTTCATACCATATAATAAAAAATACAAACCACCAATATGAACGCACCCAAGTCCATATCTCAAACATCACGAATGATGATAAAACTAATATGAATGTGCGTAATAAAATTCCCCAGACTATTGAACCCGGAGTAACTATGTTTTTTAATCTACCTTCCTCATCTTCTTCTGTTCCGACGCGGAATTGTAATATATCCTTAAACTTTTCGATCATTTTGCCTCCCATTTAAAATATAGATGAAAAGAAAGGAAAAATATTTTTATTACGTCATAACTCTTTTTGTTAAATAATGGATTAATAATTGACTAACGATAGAAAAATAAAGATTTTACCAGAATTTATTTCAAATCAGATTGCTGCAGGCGAAGTGGTACAACGCCCAGAGTCTGTAATTAAAGAACTAGTTGAAAATTCACTTGATGCAAATGCTGATACAATTGCTGTTATCGTTAAAAGTGGTGGGAAAAATCTAATTCATATCGTTGATAATGGTGACGGAATGAGTCGCGAAGACTTAGCTCTATCAATTAAGCGTCACGCTACAAGCAAAATTGTTGAGTTTGAAGACCTTGAGCAAATCTATACTTATGGATTTCGAGGTGAAGCACTTGCATCTATTTCTGCTGTTGCTAATCTTGAAATCAGAACAAAACGATTAAATGATGAACTAGGGTGGAAACTCTCAGGCGAACCTAATAAATTAGAAATTATTGAACCTTTCAATGCTGATAAAGGTACCCAAATATTTGTTAGAAATCTATTCTTTAATGTTCCTGCTCGCAGAAAATTCCTAAAGGCTGATTTAACAGAATTTAGATATATTTCCGATATGATGTTGAGATTTGCATTGTCGAAATTAGATGTAAGATTGACATTTTATGATGATGATTCTTTAATTTTTGATCTTCAACCAGGGAATTTAGCTCAAAGAATTGATGCTCTTTTTGGTAGTGTTACTTCACAAAGTTTATTACCATTGAAAATTGAAAATGATTTCATTAAAATTGATGGTTTTATCGGTCATCCACATTTAACAAAAAAATCGAAGTCTGGTCAATTCCTATTTTTGAACGAGAGAAGTATCAAAAGTAAGTTTATCAGTCACGCAATTTTTTCTTCTTATGAGCATTTGCTCGAAAAAGGCTCGAATCCATTTTATGTACTCAATATTACATTAAATCCGAAATATTTTGATGTGAATGTTCATCCTCAGAAAAATGAAGTAAAGTTTGAAGATGAAAAATTAGTTTATAATATGTTTCATAAAGCTGTTACCGAAACATTAACAAGCAATAACCTTGCTCCTGAGATTAGTTTTAAAGAATTTCAATCAATGTCGCCATTTGAAAAAGTGAATGTTAACAATGAATTTGGCAATCATTCGATGTTTGTTAATAAAGAAACAGGCGAAATAGTAAACAGCATTCCTAAAATTGAGCAACAAAATTTCAGTTCAAACTTTAGCTCAGGGTACCCAAATACTTACAGAGATAGATTTAGTCAACCAACCCAGCAATTTGACCAGAAAAAAGTTTCTGCTTATGATATGATTTTTGGTAGATCTACTAACTCCGAAACAAATCATAATATTGAGCACGAGGATTTTTCAACAGCAAAAATTCCATTCAATCAGATTTGGCAAATGCATTATAAATATATATTTGTTCAAACTGCTGAAGGTGTTAAAATAATAGACCAACACGCTGCCCACGAAAGAATTTTATACGAAAAAGCATCAAAAGCGATGAATAAGCAATTCAGTAATTGCCAATCGCTGCTTTTTCCAGGAATAATAAAATTTACTGCATCAGAATATGCAATTTATCAAGAGATCAAAGAAGATTTGATAAATCTTGGATATGATTTAACAGAAAAAGCCGACCAAGAAGTTCAAATTAGTGGTGTTCCGCTTGACATAAAAACAGGATTGGAAAATCAATCTTTACGTGAGATAATCGAACAATTTGACGAATATCAAAAAGTGAGAGAAACCACAAGACGTGATAATTTAGCAGCATCTTATAGTTGCAGAAATGCTATTAAAACAGGCCACAAGCTTACTTATGACGAAATGGTGCAATTAGTTGACGATCTGTATAAATGTGAGATTCCTTATGCCTGTCCTCACGGAAGACCAATTATACTAGAAATGTCAATAATGGAATTAGATAAAAAATTCGGTAG
>CAIWET010000045.1 GCA_903911805.1 uncultured Ignavibacteria bacterium
AAATATTTATTATTTTTGATTGAATTATAAATACATAAAATTAAAATTGTGGGCTCGATTGGATGATAGACGAAAATTTATTATTTCTTAAATATAGAGAGACAAACGACAAAGAATATTTTGAAGAACTATATAATGCAACTAAACCTTGGCTTTATGGTATGATTTATAGAATTGTGCAGAAAAAAGATTTAGCTGATGAAGTCTTACAAGATACTTGGATTACTATAATTAAAAGAAAAGATGAATTTGACTCAACGATTGGCAAATTTAATAATTATATTTTTACAATTGCTAAAAATAATGCACTTTATCAGATTAAATATAACTCTAGATATGTTCCAACGATCGATAGTTTAACAGATGGAAATAGCAGACTGATTGATTATAATTCACCTGATAAAATTATTGAAAATTTTGAAAAAGAAAATGAGCTTTTAAAAGCTATTTCTAAATTACCAAAAGATTATGAAAGTGTAATTTTACTTTATTATTTTGCAGAACTTGATATTAAGCAGATTGCCAAACAAACTAATAAGCCTGAAGGCACCATTAAAACGTGGCTTTCAAGGGGGAGAACTGAATTGAAAAAGTTATTAAGAAAAAATAATTTTAATGCATTATTTTCGTTATTTTATTTTTTATAAGGAATAAATATGTCTGGTGACAATGATAAATTAGATGAATTGTTTGATGATTACAAAAAAAATCATCCAGTTCCCAAGCATACTCCTGAGGAAGATAAAATAATCATCGATAATATTTTAAGTAAATCTGCTCAAGATGTTCCTATTGAACCATTTCTTATTCCACAAAAAAAGAATATTTATTCGATTTATTGGACGATTTCTGGAATAGCTGCCGTTATTGTTCTTTTTGTGTTATTTTATAATGATCCAAAAAATACAAAAATTCAAACAGCTCTAAATCCAATTGATGTTAAAAAAGATTCTATTTTGCACAATAATAATATTCCTAAAAATGAACCGAAAGAGCAATCTATTCAAAATGAAATATTAACTTCTAATAAAGAATATCGAGTAGATTTGGCCAGTCGTGGAAGCAATAATAAAGAGCTAATCAATTTGGCAATTGACGACATACTAACTGAGAATAAAATAAAATTTATTCAAAAAGGCAATGAGTATACAACAGAATGGTTCTATCAAGATGATGATAATTATAAACTCATTTTAAAAATAAATAATTCAGGCAACTTAATAGAAATTAATACCTCTTACTACAAAAATAAATCAAAAATCGACAAATTTAATGATAATCTAATCTCAAGAATTAAATATTATATAAAACTCAATCAATAAATCTTTATGAAAAGAATTTATATTTTATTAATTGCTTTTGTAATTTGCCAAAGCATTGTTTTTGCTAATAATATTGTGAAAATCGCAAAAAGCGAAATTGCTAATTTGCAAGAATTAATTTATAATGATGAATACGAATTAGCAATAAATATTTCCAACGAATTAGAATCCAAAATACCATTTATAAAAAATGATACTCTATTAAATTCTATTTTGAATCTCAATTTTGAAGCAAATTTTTATATGGGAAATTTTGCTAAGGCTGACTCAATTGCTGATAAAATAATTAAAATTACAAGTAAAATATATACTGATACAGCTTATAAATATTCAATTAGATATTCTCCAAAAGTAGCCTCAACATTTATGTTGGGCGATAAAGAAAAAATTTCATTAATGTTTAATAAATTATTTGAAGACATTTTTTTCTATAATTTTAATGACATACACTCAAGAAATCCCCAAATAATATTTAATAAATCAAAATATTCCTCATACTTTGAACAACTTGTAAAAGATTCATTATTTCATCCTTTTGATTTTCAAGAATATATAACAACCCCAACATATTATATTGAGAAAATTAGAAACGTTGCAAAGCAATTAGAAATGTCTGAAACAATTTTAAAATTATGTTTAGACAAATTTGGCAAAAATAGCAATGCTTATTATTTGTTCAAATTACTTTTCCACGAAGATCAACAAAAATTTGGTTACTATAATGAATCTAAATCAGGTTATTTAGAAATATTAAAAGAATATAATAATAGAACATTTTATGTGGATCCAAATGAGGATGTGAATTATACCGTTCTTCAAGATTTGTATAATTTATCTTTACAAAAAATTGAAGTTGATTCTGCAATCAAATATCTGAATATTTTGGAAACCAATTTCCACGATTTCGATTTCCCAGGTATTTTTACTGGGAATCATATCGAAATTGTACATCATACAAGCAAAAAAGCACATTTATATTATCTAAAAGGTGATTTAAATACTGCTCAGTATCTAATAAATAAGGCGAAATTTTATTATAAGTATTTATACAAAGATCAAGAATCATTAAGTAGAAAATTATCAGATTTACCTTATACTTATAATTATGAATCGAGCGTAATTTCTAAAGTTTATATAAATTCAGCTAAAATTAATTTAAGCTTAAAGAATTTTGATGATGCTGAGCAAGACTTAAAAGCTGGTTATGAATTTGCAATTAAAGCTTCAGGGGTAAATATTCTTAGAAATAAACGCGAAATAATTCAGAATCTAGGTGTTGTTTATCAAGAATCAAAGCAATATAAAAAGGCTGATTCACTCTTTGCATCCCTGTTAAAAGAAAATTTCAAGACAATCCAGAAAGCTTTTTTTAACCAAAGTGAGTTTGATCGAACAACTCAATTCATTAAATTAAAAAGTGATTTCGACATTTACTTGAATTATTGCATAAATAAATTAGAATTCGATTCAGCAGCTGTTGCTGAAATTCAAAATTTATTATTAAGAACAAAAGGGTTGATCTATTATTCAGGAAAAGCAATCAAAGAAAAAATCAAACAAGACGCAGATTCCAACCAAAAACAAAAATTATATCAGATAAATCTACTAGACGATAAAATCAGCAGATTGAGCAATACAGATAATCCTAAAAATGCTTTGGATTCACTTCAATCAATCAAGCAGAATATTGAACGAGACTTATATAAAAATGTTCAAATATTTTCTGATGAATATTTGCGCAACCAATCGAATTGGGAAGATATAAGGAAAAACCTGAAACCAGGCGAAGCTACCATTGAAATTGTGAGAATTACTCCTTTTGGATATTATCCGAATAATTATAATCCAACTCAATGTAATTTTGATTTTACTGATCAAGAAGTCTTCTATTTTGTAATTATTATTCGAAAAAACAGCAAATTACCTGAATTTGTACTTCTTAAAAATGGGAAAGAATTTGAAACAAACGTTTTGATGACTTATAAAAACATTATTAAACCAACCTCTGGAAATTTATCTAAAGAGCAAATAAAGGACTTTAATAAAAATTATAAG
>CAIWET010000046.1 GCA_903911805.1 uncultured Ignavibacteria bacterium
ACCTAATCCAAATCCACTATGTGGAACTGAACCATATCTTCTCAAGTCCAAATACCATTGGTATGCTTCCATTGGAAGTTCTTCGTGTTCAATTCTATGAATCAATAAATCGATATTGTCTTCTCTTTGGCTTCCACCTATTAGTTCGCCAGCTTTTTCAGGACCTAACATATCCATTGCTAATACTACTTTTTCATTGTCTGGATCGCGCTTCATATAGAAAGCTTTTACCTCTGAAGGATAACGATGAATAATACAAGGCTTATCAAATTGTTCCATAATTGCTTCTTCCTGAGTGGAACCAAAATCTTCACCCCAAGGGAAAGGAACGTGAACTTCCTGATTGTCAATTTTTTGGATCAAAGGAATATTATTTTCATTTAACCAGCCAACTGCATCGGTATAACTCATTCTGTAAAATGGTCTTCTGATTTTTTCTAATTTAGTAGTATCTCTTTCTAAAGTAGCTAATTCCTGTTTGCAGGATTTTAGAACGGTTTGAACAATATATTCAACCATATCTTCAGCTAAATCCATATCATCATTTAAATCGAACCAAGCCATTTCAGGCTCAACCATCCAGAATTCAGTTAAATGCTTACGTGTTTTTGATTTTTCTGCTCTAAATGTTGGACCAAAAGTATAAACTCTACCCAATGACATTGCCGAAGCTTCAGCATAAAGCTGACCAGATTGGGATAAATACGCTTTTCCAATGTCAAAATATTCAGTTTCGAACAATGTAGATGTTCCTTCGCAAGCCGAAGGAGTTAAGATTGGTGAATCCATCAATCTAAAACCATTTCCATCAAAGAAATCTCTAATAGCTTTAACTACAACTGCCCTTACTCTCATAATAGCGTGTTGACGTGATGAACGCAACCATAAGTGGCGATGCTCTAATAAGAAAGCGTCTCCGTGGTCTTTTGGAGAGATTGGATAATCTTTAGCGATTGACATTATCTCCAAGTTTGTAACATCTATTTCAAAGCCTCCTGGGGCTCTTTCGTCTGCTTTAACTGTACCGGTAATCATTAATGAAGATTCTTGAGTTAATGCTTTTGCATTCTCGAATATTTCTTCGCTTACATTTCCTTTAAATACAACACATTGGCATATACCGGTACCATCACGCAAAATAACGAATTGCAATTTGCCTTTTCCGCGATAATTATATACCCAGCCTCTAAGTGTAACTTCTTGACCAACTACTTCGCTTAATCTTTCTATTGTTTGGTAGCCATGATAACGTGACATAACCTTTTACCTAATTTATTTAAAATTTGTTACTATTTATAATACAAATATAAAGCAATTTTATTTTATAATACTAAACTTGCCTATAAATTCATCACTTTCACTATAAACTATTGCAATATAATTGCCTGTACTAAAGTCGTATAAACTCGTATTTACTTTTATGCACAAATTCGAGTTAAAAACTATTGGTTTCCCAGTGAACTCAGCAACTTTTAGCCCTTCTGAGTTAAGAATTAGAACCTGAAGTTTATCTGAAATTGAAAAGAATTTTGTCAACTTAAGATAAAACTCATCATTCTCATTTAATTTAACTGGATTCGGTATTGCAGTCAATGTATTCGAAATATATTGACCATTATTAATATAAACTTTAGCTTGGATTTTATCATCACTAAATTGATAATTCAATTTGGTTTTGCCAATGCTTTCCCAATTATCATTATCATTAATCTTTAAAATATATGGAGTTTCCATATAATTTTTTTTAAAGCTCGAATCTAAATTTGTAAATACAAAGTCAATCACATTTACATCATTTTCCAAGCCTGTTCTATTAACGTATCTTATTGTCTTAATTTGGTATGGTGCAATCAATGCTTCTTCAGGAAACTGATATGGAACGCCACTCAAGAAAATGCTTCCGGCAAATGGCAATTGTGGCAATTTAGCAGATTCTACAAAGTATTTATTTACTATGCTTCTTGAGCCAGTAAAGTACATCCATTCTAAAAATGAAAGCCATTCTTGATTAAAATCAGAATTCATATCTTTTAAAGTCCTATTCAGTCCAGCAAAATAATCTTCTTCATTTGCTGAATATTCCCAAAATTTCCGAATTATATCGATACTGTATTTTTCGGATAAAAATCTAAAAAAAATCTGATATCTATAACCTAATTGAGCGTTTCCATCTGAAAAAATGTAATCTCCAATGTTAGCAAAGAATTTTGGCAAAAACTGGTAATAATCATTTATATCAGGGAAAACCTGTGATTCCATATAAGTTGAAGCCATCTCCATAAACATTGGATATTCCTGTATAGGAATTCCATAGCAATATTGAATTACGTGGTGAAGCTCGTGAGCTGCTGTAACTTTGAAAGCATCAAATCCATTGGTATAGAATGCTGCTCTCATATTGCCGTTTCCATCATCAATTGAATCATTTACTGAATAATCATTATCCATTACTATATATGATACGAATTTTCTTGTTGGCAAATCTTGAACTCTTTCTTCGGGATCAGTATAACCATAACCAGAGCCAAAGTCTTTAACGTCTTGCAAATAAACATCAATTGCATTATTCCCACCTCTTCCACTATCATTGATTACTTCTTTATATCCTAAACTTTTGTAAAAACTATAGGAAAACTCTAAATAATGAGCCAATGAATCTACGAAATCGGGGATTTTATTTTTATTCAAATCAACAAATGGCACTTTTCTAACGCCAATAGTATCAAAATGAATTCTAAAATTCCCATTCTGAGAATTATAATAAAACTGACTTTCAGGCCTTACGTATTCAGTTTGCGGGACGATATATTTTTTTGCAATCGCATCTTTCAAATATAAACTTGTCCTACACTTTTCGTCAGAGTAGGACAAATTAATCATAAATAATAATATAA
>CAIWET010000047.1 GCA_903911805.1 uncultured Ignavibacteria bacterium
AATAAATTCATTTTTATATGGAGAAATTTGTACAAAATCAACCATGGCAATGCTAAAAAAGAACGTAATCACTAGATAAAAATGAAGATTTAAATAATTCTTTAATTCAGAATTTAAAGAAATAACTACAAAGAAAAGAATTATAAAAGCTAACATCATTATAAATAAAATTTGTTTTGATCTAATTTCATCTATAAATAATCTAAACATAATCCTCTTCCTCAAATTCTGATTTAAAGAATTGTAAATTTTTTAAGCATATATTCTCTAGAGACATATAGTATTCATCAACAATATCAATCTTTGACTCTTTTAAAAAGGACATTGTTGCATTATAATCTCTTGAAATTAATTCTATTCTTCCATCATCATCTTGAAGTTCTACTACTTCTGGAATGTTTTCTAAATAATCTGTTTGTTTTATTAATATTTTTCTCCAATTTTCAGTTAATTCTATTTTTGAAGATACTTCAGTAATTACTCCATTACAAATAAAAGCAAAATCATCTGCAATTTTAGCAACTTCAGAAACAATATGGGTTGACCAAATAATTGAATTATTTTCATCTTTCATAAAATCAAAAATAATTTCCAAAAAAGCATCTCTTACTATTGGATCCAGTGCATTGGTTGGCTCATCAAGAAGCAGTAAAGTTGGGCAAAATGACATTGCAGAAATAATTTCCAACTTAGTTTTATTTCCTGTTGATAATTTATAAATCGTTTCATTAATAGGGAATTCAAGCTTTTTGATTAGATTATCCATTAGCTGATAATTACATTTATCATAATATTTAGATATATATTTCAAGAAATTCGTTCCAGTCATTGTATTAATCGCAACAGGTTCAGCTGATACATATCCAAAGCAATTTTTCCATTTCTTTTCATTTGGATTTGCATCATAACCACAAACTTCTATTGTTCCTTCATCTCGATATGACACTCCTGAGATGCAATCCAAAGTAGTCGTTTTTCCAGCTCCATTTTGACCAATCAAAGCAAGAACTTTGCCTTTTTCTAACTCTAATGAAATTGGTCCCAAATAAAAATCTTTATATTTTTTTCTAACACCAACTAATTTAAGATTTAATTTCATAAATCTTCTCCAAAATCTTTTATAATTTCATTTATTATTTTACTTATTTCTGATGAAGTGAGTCCTTCAGCAATTGCTTTTTTCAAAATAGGATTGACTTCTCTTATAAGGTTTTCTGAAGCAATTGTATTTCTAACTGATTCATCCAAGCTTTTAACAAAAAATCCTTTGCTCCTTTTAGAATAAATTAATCCGTCAATTTCAAGTATTTCATAAGCTTTTTGAACAGTAATAACGCTTATACGATTGTCGATAGCAAATGTACGAATTGAAGGAAGTTGAAAATCAGAAATCAGCTCTCCACTTAGAATTTTAGCTTTTATTTTGCTATAAATCTGCTGTTGAAGTGGGATATTCGATATATCATTCAGCTCTAATTTCATACTTTTCAAATTTGTTCATACTGTTTATATGCAATATATACAGTTTTAAATTAATAGCCAAGATAAATTATCAAGAATTACATTAAAATGAATTATCGAATTTGAGTCTATATTTATATAATAAATTGTATTTTTAGAAATTGAATTGAATTCTTAATGAAAATATTACTTACTGGTGCAACAGGGTACATTGCTCAAAGACTTTTGCCAGTCTTATTGAACGAAGGTCATATAGTTTTCTGTGCGGTTAGAGATAAAGCACGATTTAATTCTGCTAAATTTAATACAGAATTTTTACATGTTATTGAGATAGATTTTCTAAAAAAAGAAACTCTTTCTAATATTCCAAAAGACATTGATGCTGCATATTATTTAATTCATTCTATGTCATCTCTAACAGCTGATTTTGAAAAACTTGAAGAATTATCTGCTCAAAACTTTAAATCGGCAATTGAAAAAACAAATGCTAAACAAATAATTTACTTAAGTGGAATTGTTAATGAAGAAAAGCTTTCAAAGCATCTGTCATCAAGAAAAAATGTTGAAGAAATTCTAAGATCAAGTTCAATTAAACTGACAACATTACGAGCTGGAATTATAATTGGTTCAGGGAGTGCATCCTTTGAGATTATTCGAGATTTGGTTGAAAAATTACCAATAATGATAGCTCCCAAGTGGCTTCTTACAAAAACTCAACCCATATCAATACGAAATGTAATTGAATATTTAAATGGTGTGTTGTTAAAAGATTTTACATTTGATAATAGTTATGATATTGGTGGTCCAGAAATATTAAATTACAAACAAATGCTATTAGATTTTGCTGATGTTAGATGTTTGAAAAGGAAAATTTACACAGTTCCAGTTTTGTCACCCAAATTATCATCATATTGGCTCTATTTTATTACTGCCACTTCTTATAAGTTAGCTCAAAATCTTGTAAATAGTATGAAAATTGAAGTTGTTTGTAGACCAAATAATCTAAAAGAACTACTCCATATAAATCTTATTAGCTATAAAGAATCAATAAGATTGGCTTTCGATAAAATTGATCATCAACTTGTTCAATCGAGTTGGATTGATGCTCTTTCTACTGATGTTTTAAAAAATGGAGTTTTAAATTCTATCGAAGTTCCTACTCACGGATGCTTTAAAGATGAAAGAAAAATAATAGTAAAAAATTCAGATTTATGCCTAAAGAAAATTTGGGCAATCGGTGGTGAAACTGGATGGTACTATGCGAACTTTTTATGGAAAATAAGAGGATTTATTGATAAATTGGAAGGTGGAGTTGGGCTCAGAAGAGGAAGAAAAAATATGTATGATATTGTTGCCGGTGAATCGCTAGATTTTTGGAGAGTTTTATATGCTAATAAAGATGAAAAGAGATTGCTATTATATGCTGAAATGAAATTACCTGGAGAAGCTTGGCTTGAGTTTAAAATTGATGATAAGAATATTTTAACTCAAACTGCAACATTTAGACCACTTGGTCTGAAGGGAAGATTATATTGGTATTCTGTTATGCCATTTCACGCTTTAATATTCAGAGGAATGTTAAATAAATTAGTAGAAATTTGAAATATGGATTATAAACAATTATCTTCTCCCCAAAATTTTATTAAATCTTATCCTATTATATCTTTGTGTGATTATGCAAGGTAGATTTGCCAATATAGCATAAATTATCATTACATTTCCTGCCCACATTGGGTTCCAAATAAAAAATATTGGAGAAAATGCAATTACTAACCAATGAGCCAATTCTCCCCTACAGGTTTCTAAAACAAATTGCCTAATATAGGATTCTTCAAATGAAACCAATCGCTTTTTTTTAAATCCTTTATCGAAAAGCGCTGCTCCATCAGGTAGTAATTCCTTCCAACTCTTTATTTTGAAAAGATTTTCATAGATTTTGCCATTCTTTTCGATTTTTTTCTCAGTAAATATTATTGAATTTACATTTATCCAATTGCTTGGAATCATTGTAATTATATATGCCATTGACATATGAATTATAAACCATAAAGCTATATTAATTAATACAGTCCACAATATTGGCAATTCAAAAAGCATTAGTTTGCAACCTCTCTCGATTTCCAATTTATTGATTTTTTTGTTTTTACATAATATAAGGATCTACTGAATACAATTACATAAAATACTAAATAAACTGGATAAAACAAAGCTGATAGAAATTTAAAATTGCCTAATCTTGATAGCATTGCATAAGTTTGGAATGCAAATGCAAAATAAAAACTACTCCAAATTCCAATATGATTGCCATTAATAATTGCTAATATCAATAAAATTGGAATCATAAATCCTGCTGTAATCCAAAGTATAATTTTCAACATAATATTAAATGGCGTTTGACCTGCACCCATTGCAAAGGCTTTTGTCCAACCATCAACTAAGCTCTTGAATCCATCTGGATACATCCTGAAAGATAATGCTTTGCTTCCTCCAAATAATTTCAGATTTACACCTTTTTCAAGGAATAATTTAGCCATAAAAACATTTTCTAATATTTTGTCTTTTACGGATTTATGACCATCAATTGCAAGATAATTTTCTTTATCAATGATTAAACTCTGCCCGTATAATCCAATTGGTTTTTTGAATTTATTTTGAGTAAAACCATCCATTGAGCCAACCATAATTATATTAAAAATAGAAGAAAAAGATTCATAGAATTTCTCAATTTTATGGAAAGGAGCAATTGACATTGATAATCCATTTGGCTCATCTTTTAAATGATAAAGATAAGTTGAAAGTACTTTTTCAAGTCCATTTTCTTCAAAAAAAGTGTCTGCATCCAAAAAGAATAAATACTTTGTTTTTGCAGTATTTGCACCTTGCCAACAAGCCCAAGGTTTGCCTTTCCAATCATCTGGCAATTTCTCAGAGTTAACAACAAATGCTCCAATACTCTTCGCAAATCTTTCAGTGCCATCTGTTGAGCCATCATTAACAACAATTACTTGTTTGAGTGGAAACCCACTTTTTTTTATTGATTCCAATAATTTAGAAATATTATTTTCTTCATTTCTCGCCGGAATAATAATCGTAAAATCTCCAAAATCAATATCATTTTCGTAATTTTTACAGTAATTAAATTTTGCAAAAAGATATTCACCATTAAACATCAAGTAAATGATAATTACCATTAAAATCAAGATATCGGACTCAATCATTTATTGTCTTTCATTACTTGTTTTGCTACATTTTGGCCACAAAGCAATACCATTGGCATTCCGCCACCAGGATTTACAGAACCTCCAGTAAAGTATAAATTATCGTAAAGTCTGCTTTTCTTTGGCAGCTTAAATGCAAAATTCTTTTTCAAATCCGATACAACTCCGTATACTGAACCCTTGTTCGAATTATACATTTTTTCTATATCAATTGGAGTTAAAAAATGCTCATAAACTATGTGTTTTCTCAAGTCAGTTAATCCCATTCTCTCTAATTTTTCATAAATTGAATTTTTCAATTTTGTATAATCTTCCATTGTATAAGGATTTTTCTCATTTATATATGGAATATGAGGTAAAATCTTCAATCCAGAGCAATTTTCAGGAGCTACAGTTGGATCAGATTTAGATGCATCTACCAAGTATATTGTTGGGTCAGTTGGTAATACTTTTTGATTGAAAACCAAATCAAAATGATGCTTTTGGTCACCAGAGAAAAAGAAATTATGATGAGCCAATTGTGGATATTTAATATCCAAACCAATATCAATCACCAAACCCGAACAAGATGGTTCAAATCTATCTAATTTTTTTATAAATGAAATATCTTCATTCAGTAATTTCTTGTAAGCAGGTATACCCTCCATATTTGAAACTATTATATCTGCTGTATAAGTTTCGCCATTAACTTCAATAGATTCAACCAAATGCCCAACTTTATTAATTCTACTCACTTCGGAATTGAAATGAACTTTAATTCCAAGCTCATCCATATATTTTTTGAAACCACGAGCAATATTATACATTCCACCTGGAACATACCAAAGGTCATATCTGAATTGAATTGTTGGCATCATATTCATAAAACCAGGTGCATTATAAGCTGATGAACCAACGTATTTGATGAAATAATCGAGAGCATCTACCACATATTTATTATCAATATATTTGGCAATACTTCCGTGCATTGAGTGGAAAAAATCAATTTTGAAAACGGCTGATAAATCATAGAATTTCACGAAATCCATAGTTTTATCTAACCCAGCATCGAAATATCCAGGTGCTAAAATATCATATTGTTGCTCGGAATAATCTAAAAACTTACGAAATTGAGTAAAAGCATCTTTTCCAAATTTATCTAATTCTTTCTTTTGCACTTCCATATCTGGATGGAAATCAAGCACTTTGCCATCTTCAAAAAAGTTTCTCCAATGAGGCCGAACTGGTTGAATTTGGATATAATCTTCCATCTTTTTGCCAGATGCTTCAAAAAGAACTTTGAAATATTGAGGTAATGTTAGAATTGACGGACCAAGATCAAAAGTATATCCTTGCTCGGTAATTGTATTTAATTTACCACCAATTTTCTCATTTTTTTCGAAAATTTCTACATCATATCCATTTATTTTTAGCATAATTGCTGCAGAAATTCCACCTAAACCTGCACCGATTACAATTACTTTTTTCTGTTTATTTTTCATAATTTATCTCTCTATTTTTGTTCTTGTTTTTCAAGTTTTCATTTATTGTCATTCCTGCGAAAGCTGAAATATAATTTAAAAAAAACTATTCTCAATAAAACCATTTAATAATCTTTTTCAGCATCGCTAAATTAACCTTATATGGGGGATACATCTGCTTCATATCAAAAGAGAAACTCTTTTTCACTATTGCTTTTTTATGACTAAATGTTTCGAAGCTCCACTTACCGTGATAATTCCCCAATCCACTCATCCCTACTCCACCAAATGGCAATTTATTGTCAAAAATCACGTGAATAGTTCCATTAATACAAACTGAACCTGAAGACGTTTCATTAGCGATTTTATCCTGATTTCTTTTATCATTCGAAAAGAAATATAAAGTTAATGGTTTAGGTTTATTTTTTAAATCAGTTATTACTTTGTTTAAATCATCATAAAATGTAATCGGCAAAATGGGTCCAAAAATTTCGTCTGTCATTATTTCCGAATTCATGTCGGGATTTACAATTAAAGTTGGAGAAATAAATAAATGCTCTTTATCTTTTTCGCCACCAAATATTATTTCACCTTGCGATAAAATTTTCTCTAATCTCTCAAAATTTCGAGTATTTACAATATGGGTAAAGTCTTTATTCTCGTGAGTTATATTGGGATAGAATTTATCGAGATTCTGTTTCAATTTTTCTATAAATTTATCTTTAATCTCGCTATGTACAATCAAATAATCGGGAGCAATACAAGTTTGACCAGCATTGAAAAATTTGCCCCACAAAATTCGATTAACTGTTACGTCCAAATCAATCTCTTTATCAATAATGCAAGGATTTTTACCACCCAATTCTAAAGTTACAGGCAAAAGATGCTCAGCGGCTGATTTCATTATAATCTTGCCAACTTGAGTGCTACCCGTAAAGAAAACATAATCAATTTTTTCATTAATTAGTAATTGAGTAACTTCAGCACCACCTTCAACCACGCGAATATATTCCTCAGGAAAATTTGAATTAATTAATTCAGCGATTAATTTAGAAGTGTTTTCAGTAATCTCAGAGGGTTTCAAAATTGCACAATTACCAGCAGAGATAGCACCAAAAAGTGGAGACATTATCAATCCAAATGGATAATTCCAGGGACCAATTATCAAGCTGATACCAAAAGGTTCATTTTGATAGTAGCTCGTGCCTGGTTGATTTATCAAATGAGTGAAAATCTTTTGCTTTTTGCTCCATTTTTTCAAATTTTTGAATATATATTTTAAATCATTTATTGAAAAAAGTATTTCAGAAGAATAAGCTTCAGTATCACCTTTATGCAAATCATCATAAAGTGCTTTGATTATGCTATCTTCATTATTTAAAATGATTTGATAGAGTTTATTCAATGTCTCCAAACGAAAAGAAACATCTTTAGTCTTATTAGTATTAAAGAATTTTCTTTGCTTTTCGAGTAATATGTCTATTTCATTTTTTGTCATTATTATTCAATCTTTTTAATCCTAATTCTTTCTTGTCCCCCGCTGGCGGGGGATTAAGGGGGTGGATTCTTCAATATTTTTAATTACCTTCGATATTTCCAATCTAACCCCATCTAAATTACTCAAGATAGTTTCATCTTGAAATCTTATTACAGTAAACCCATTTGATTCTAAGATTCCTTGTCTGATTTTATCTTTTTCTAATTGCTCTTCATTATGATGCGTAATTCCATCAACTTCAATAATTAACATCAACTCCTTACACATAAAATCAGCTATATAATTCAATACTGGTCTTTGCCTTCTAAATTGATAACCAAGCATCATTCCTGCTCTTAATACATATTTCCAAAGGCAAGCTTCTGCTTTAGTCATTTGTTTTCTTAATGCATTTGAATACTGTTGCAAATTTTTATTATAATATGTGTTTCCGTTATTGCTCATTTTAGAATTTCCACCCCCTTAATCCCCCGCCAGCGGGGGACAAAGAAGCATAATTTCACAACTAAATAAATTTCAATACTTTACAAGCAATTTTCTTCAATTATCGCTCCTAATTGAGCTATTTCTCATTACATTTTCCCAAATTTTTCTCCAGATGTTCCACACCATTAAGGTGTGGCACATCTATTTTAATTACAAACTCATTCCTTCGTTTTTCAAAATTAATTCGGAGGAAATTCTTCCTGATTCGTAAATTGTTGGTAAACCACTACCAGGATGAGTGCCGCCTCCAACTAAATAGCAATTCTTAAATTCTTCGAATTCATTATGTGGTCTGAAATATAACATTTGTCCCATATTGTGACCTAAGTTGAAAGTAGCTCCATTATAAATATCCATCTGATTTTCCCAATCGTCTGGGGTTATCATTCTCAATTCTTCGATGTGCTTTCTCAAATCTGTCATTCCAGCTTTCTTTTCCATTATATCAAGCACTTTTTCCTTGAATTTCTCTTTGTTTTTGCTCCAATCAATTCTTCCAGAAGTATTGCCAATCGGCACAAGTACATAAACAGCAGATTTACCTTCAGGTGCCATAGTTTTGTCTATTACACTTGGATTATGGACATATACAGATGGATCTTCTGGAATAATTGAATTTGAAACAATTTCAGCAACATTATGCTTATAATCCTTTGCAAAAAATATATTATGATGATTTACATTTTCATAAACTTTGTCCAATCCCAAATAAAGCATATATGTAGAGCAAGAATATTTCATTTTTGCTAACTTATCATCAGTATATTTAGTTCTATCTTTTGTGTCAACTAGTTTTGACATTGCATTTGCAAAGTCGGCATTCAGAACTACATAATCAGCAAGTAATTCAGAACCATCCTCCAAAACTATTCCTTTTGCAACCCCATCTTCAACTATTATTCTTTTCACTTTTGTAGATAAATGGATTTTACCATTTTCTTCTTGAATTACTTTTGCCATTTGCTGAGAAATTTGATTCAAACCACCGTAAACGTGATAAACTCCACCACCGTGTTCAATATAAGACAAAATACTAAATAAACCAGGAGCCTCCCAAGGTGACATACCAATATATTTTGCCTGAAATGTAAAGCAAATTCTCAGAGTTTCATCATCAAAATATTTAGATAATACTTCATATAAACTTAAATGTGCATCCAAATATGGCAATGCTTTTAATAACCTCATCGAAAGGAAATCGGTTAATTTTCCATAAGGCACTTCCAAACAGGAAATCAATGCTTCAAATTTTGCTTTTTCGCGTTCTTTATACTTTATATAACCATTTGAATTTCCTGGGAATACTCGTTCAATTTCTTGGATCATTTTATCGTGATCCGAAGTTGGGTAAAATGTTTTGTCGTGGAATGCTAAACGATACATTGGGTCGAGTTTCTCAATTTTTAGATAATCGTACATATTTTTATTAGCCAAATCAAAGACTTTCTCTAAAACATCTTTCATCAAAAAGAAAGTAGGACCAATATCAAATTTAAAATCGCCAGCTTGAATAAAACCGTTTCTACCACCAACAATTTCTTTTTTTTCGTATATATTTACATCGAAACCTTTAGCAGACAATATCATTCCAGCTGTTAATCCACCAGGACCTGCACCAACAATAATTACTTTTTTCTTTGCCATTACTTTTTTGACCTTTTAAATCTCTTAGTTTACTATATTTATTATATAAGTTTGATTCTTTATTCTGAAATTCACTTTTGCCTGCTCATAAGATGGAGGACCAAAATTTCCTTTTGCATCATTGGTACATCCAAGACCTTCTTTTGGAATACCAAAAAAATTCTTATTTACTTTCATATCATTATTCTCATCGTGGTGAACAGTTATAGCATATTCACCAAAAGGAAGGTCCTTGAACTCAAAAAGAACTTTATTATTAATGATTGGAACAATTTTTTTATCAAGAGCTAAATCGTAATTGTCAGGAAATCCTTTTTGAGTTTGAGAATTGAAAATGATTATACGTGCTGTACCATTTGAGTTTTTAAATCCGCTAACATCCAATTTTAAATTACTTTTATTTTGAGAATAAAGATTATTATTTAATATTATATTTCCCAAAAAAAAGATGATTAACATATAGTTGTACTTTTTCATATTCATTTTTAACTTATTTTAACTTAATTAATAATTCGGCAATGTACAAACTTTATATCATTCCCACATTAATAAAGAAACGAATATTTACTCTTAATATTTGGATTTAAAGCAATTAAAAA
>CAIWET010000048.1 GCA_903911805.1 uncultured Ignavibacteria bacterium
CTGTTGTTGACTATTTTTGAAGTTGGTAGAACTGAATTATTTAGACATTATGGATTTACTTATTCAGATTTAGAATCTAAGGGAATTATGTTGCCATTGGTTGAACAAAATTCAAAATACTTAAATCCTGCTTATTATGATGATTTATTAAAGATAGAAACTATTATTAAGCCAGAATATAAGCCATTAATACGAGTAGATTATAATATTATTAGAGATAACACGACAATAGTTAAAGGTTATACAATACATAGCTTTATGGATGAGAAAACACGCAAAGCTGTAAGACCCCCAAAGTTTTTTTGGGAATTTATTGAAAATATATTTAATGAAAAATAGTATGAAAATTTTCAGATTGTTGATTTTAATTGCAGTGTTTGTTGGATATGCTAATGCTAATAGTTATTCTCCTTACAGTTTTTTGAGATATTCTGAGTCAGCTAGATCTGCTGGTCTTGGTGGATGTTTTGTCACAATGACAGATGATGTATCTGCTGTTACTTTTAATCCAGCAACTATTGCTACCGTTACTGATAAGCCAATTTCAATTTCCTTTTTAAAGCACGTATTGGATATTAATTCAGGACAAATTGCATATACGAAAAATTATAAAGATATTGGATATTTTGCAGCTTCTGCAAATTATACAAATTATGGTTCATTTGTAAAATCAGATGCAATGGGCAATCAAATTGGCGAATTTGGGTCAAATGATTTATCCTTAGGATTATCTTATGCTAATGAATTAGACAAAAATCTTTATTATGGTGGAACAGTAAAATTTATTTATTCAAATATTGACAATTATTCTACTTCAGCAATGGCTGTTGATGCCGGATTGATTTATCAAATTCCTGATAAAAAAGTTAATATTGGATTATCAATTTTAAATGCTGGAGTACAATTATCTTCTTATAATGGTGTATCAGAGTCTTTACCATTAGACGTTAGACTAGGGATAAATCATAGATTAAAAGGTTTACCAATGTTAGTTAACTTCTCTTTTCATCATTTAGCTGATAGAGCTGATGCATTTTTTGATAGATTTTTAAATTTTTCTATTGCTGGAGAAGCTTACTTTGGTCAATATCTACAAGTTAGACTTGGATATGATAATTTAGTAAGAAGATTATCTACACCAAGTAATAAAAAAGAATTTTCAGGAATTTCTGCTGGAGCAGGAATTAAAACAAAGAATTTTAATTTAGATTATGGTCTAGCACAAATCGGTAGCTCTGCTTTGTTGCATAGATTCAGTGTATCTTTTGACATATAAAAAAATTATTTATAAATTTAAAAATGGAGTTTTTAAAATGAAAAAAACATTTCTTACCATCCTATTAGTATTAGGATTTTCATTCGTATCTTTTGCACAGCCAGCAACAGGCGCAGCTAAAGAAGCAAAAAAAGAGACAATTATATTAAAACCTACTTTCGAAATCAATGATTTAATCTTTGCTTTACAGCAATTAAATTCTGTTGAAATAGTTGGACAAGAAGTTGAAGCATTCTTAGAATGTAAAACATTATTAACTACAACTTTAAAAGCTGAAGAAGAAGCTAAGAAAAAACCTACTGATAAAGTAACTATTGATATGAATGGTATTATTGCTCAAAACACATTAAATTTTGTTAGCAGAACTAAATTTTCTGGAGCATTAGCTGAAAGATATAAAAGTTTTGCAGATGCAATTTATAAAGCAGCAGAACCATTTAAAAAGAAAGACTAATTCTTAATTAGAATTTGTTGAAATTTTAAAAAATCCTACTTCGCAAAAAAGTGGGATTTTTTATTTTAAATTAAGTGCTTTCTTTTCTAATTCCATAGCATCAATTATTCTTTTCGCTTCTTGACGATTTCCAGTATTCTCAAATGATTTAACTAAGATTTTAGATATAGAAGTTCTTATTTCATCTCTGTCTTTATTATTGGTGATTTGTAACCAGATATGCTGGTCATACATTGTCTTTAATTGCTTTTGAATGTTCATTGGATTTTTCACCGTATCCTTTTCAACAAATTTAATTTTACTTCTTATTTTATTGGTCAGATAAGCATTATAATCATAATTTTTATCTTCTAAACCTAAATTCTTAGCCGTATTATTAACAATTCCAATCAGCTTTTTCTGCTCTTCTTTATCATAAAAGTCGAATAATTTCACATTATTCGTAAATTTAGGCATTAACTTAATTTGAAAGTTAGCAATATCCTTGCCAATTTGTTTAGATTTTAATTCAGAAATAATTTCTTTTAATTTTGTGAAATTTAGATTTGTTTCTACCAACGAAAGTCCAGCTCTTAAGAGTAAATCCTCAAAAATATCGTCTTTTTTATTGATTTGTTTTATTATTGATTGTCTAATGAACATTCCTTGATTATAGCTTCTTTGATAATCACCTATACCATAAGATTTTCTAGAACGAAGTACCTGCAACATTTGCTTAGAATTTTCTTTAAATCCCAATAACTCTATCAATCCTATAGCTTGAGCAAACCCAAATTCTATAAAATAATCGATTTTCTCTGTTTTTGTGATTTTACAAATTTCTTTATGATATTTTTCAATACCTCTTGTTGATCTTACGTTTGCTAGATAATTTGTATTTATAGAATCAGTTCTTCCAAGATCTACAAAAGTTCCTCTAGGAATAGATATTACTTGAATAAAAGAGGAGTCGAGCCAAATTTTAATTAAGTGATTTGCATCAGCGTGATTATATTTTGTTCCCATTCTGGAATCTAACCCTGTAATCAAAATAGTGACTAATCTGCCTTTTGCTCTTGATTCATTTGCTGTTGTATCTGTTAATA
>CAIWET010000049.1 GCA_903911805.1 uncultured Ignavibacteria bacterium
ATTATTTATTATTTTTTATGAAGAATTTACTTGTTATATTTTTAATTGCATTACCAATTTTTGTTTATTCTCAAGGTAGTGGATTAATTGAATTACACCCACGAATTGGAGATACATTAACTTTAGAAAAAAGAGACTATTTTGGACTTTTTCCAAACATCGAACAATTCAATTCTGCAACATTACAAAAAACTTCTGGAAAAGAATATGTTTTTAATATTAGCTTTGCAGATAGAATTTATCAAAAAGTAGTAGATGATTCAGTAGTTGTAGCCCTTAGATATTATATCGATAATTATGAAGATTTAATAAATCAGAATAGAACCCCTGATAAAAAATTTGAAAGATATTTAATACCTGATTTTGTAACAATTTCCACTTTTTATAGAACAAATATCCAAAAATTAAAAATTAAATTGCTTGATAAGAGTGAAATTGAAGAATATTTGGTTTATCATAATGACAGTTGTTTGATCTTATCCAATAAAAACAATGTAAATTCATTTAGAAATTTGAGTGATTTCAGAATTATTAATTTTAATGAAATCGATACTGCTTTTAATATTAAATATGGAATTATAAAAGGGAAGAACTTTGTTTTTGTTAAAAACTTTGAAATATTAGATAGTTTGTCAATGTTTTATCAAAATGGAGAAATAATGGCTCCTGAAATAAAAAATTTATTAAAGGCAAATAAGATTAAATCACTGCAGACAGACAATCTTGAATTTGATTTCGATCAACCTTATTTAACCAAATTTTCTCTTTCATTAAATAATTCATTTCAATTATTTTATGTTGATAAATTTATTCTGGTTCCAAGTGTAAAAATTTGGCTCGAAAATCAATACATAATTCAAACTGGTGTGGACTTTGGATATAGAATAATAGATCCTTTAAAAGTATTAGTTGGAATTAATTATGGTCAATATGTATTTAAAAAAGTTTTAAGTTTTTCTAAAACACAATTTAATATAACATCTTTAAATTTGGGGTTAGATTATAATCTATGGCATCAAGATAAATACCGATTTAATAGTCATCAATTTCTTTTTGATATATTTGCAAATATTTTTATACAAAAATATTCTTATAATTATGGCGAACATATCCCAGACATCAACAAGTCAGTAATAGATGAATATGATTTTACTCGTAATTATAAATTTATGTATCAAGGTGGATTAAAACTTGATTATTTGTATAATCATAACTTCTTTACAAGCTTATCAACTAACTTTAATTATTATAATGATTTAGGATTAATTTCTCCTGATGGACAATTATCCACCAGATATATAAATTTCTTTATAACTTATGGTATTAATTTAACATTTGGAATTCAAATTTAATTATGAAAACAATTTATTTCTTTTTCGCGATAATAATTTTATGCTCCTGTGTTGATAAAAATTCAACCGATACAAATTTATTAAAAGAAAATATTACATTTAAAGTATTGGATGAAAATAGCAATCCAATAGAAAATGCTAAAATATCAATTTTACCTTACGATCAAGTTGGTTCATCATTAGCTATAACCAAATTTACTGATAAAAATGGTCAGGCACAATCTACATTTTTTGAAAATGATTTGCTGGAAGTAACTGCAGAAAGCCAAAGAAATGGTGTCACTTATATCGATATTCAAAAAATTGTACCTATTGGTAATCTTGATAGAGAATTAATATTAGAACCTTTTAAATCTGGTGATGCTACAATTTCATTAAGAAACTATGTCCGAGATGTTAATTTATATGTACTTTATTGGACTAAACAAGACACAAATCTTATAAAATCTACATATAAGAGTGCAGCATTATATAAATACCAAATAACTGCTACCACTAAAAATATCCAGATTAGCAAAATATATTATTATATCCCATATTTATTTGTAATTGAGTATAATAATAAATTTAAGAGTTGGGAAGTTGAAGAATTTTATAAAAATTCTAGTAATTCAGTTTATGTTTGGTAATAAATCATGAAAAAATATATTCTTATTATTATTTCTTTTGTTCTAATCTCTTCTTGTCAGGAAATAAATACAATTCCAGATGATAATACTCAGTTGAAGTATAATATAGAAATTGTTGTTAAAGACAAAAATCAAACTGGTGTTTCAAATGTAAAACAAGAAATAACAGGTTATCCAAATTATACAAATAAATTTATTTTGGAAACAAATAATGAAGGCAGCACAGGAAAATTTCAAGTATCAAAAGGCAAATATGCTATTGGTAATGCATATTATAATAGTGTTGTTTATCGAATTGGTAAAATGATAGAACCATTTGAACTAAATAACAATAGATATGAAGTTAACTTATATGAAAATACGAGTGATTTATATGTACAATTTATGATAGAATATCCAAAATATAAACCAGCATCAGGAAGAAAAGTTGCATTACTTTATGATAATAATTTCAATATCAACGAAATATTTCAAAATATGTATGCAAAAAAAATATATGAATCTGTTACCGATACAAATGGTATAATAAAATTAATAAATATCTCTGACATTCATTACCAAAAATATGGATTATTAATCTATGAAAATGATACAAATTTTAAATTATATAAATTTGGAGCTTCAAATGGAAGTAATGATTCGACTATGATGTTTTACTATAATTAATTATTTACATTTATTGCTTCGTCTAAATACTGAAGGAATGGTAAAATAATTTTTGCTTTTTCCAATATTGTATCTTCAAATTCCTTATGAAAACATTGTTCGTGCATTAATTGACCAAATACAGTGAAACCCTTAAGTTTGAGTATCTCAATCGCTGGATGATCTGCTGGATAGCCCTTTGGAGCTTTTTTCAATTTATTATCTTGAGATAAAACTGGAAAGTTCATTTTGAATTCTTTATTCTCTAAAATTGACAATAAATCTTTCCATTCTTCTGCTATTCTATCTCTAATTAAATTTGCAGTTGGAGTATCCGTAAAGTGTAAACCTCCAGCTACAAATGATTCTTTTGCATCAAAATGAAAATATAATCCAATAGTTCTTACATCTTGCACTTTAGTATGAATACTATTTAACGGGAATAAAATTCCAAGATTCGTTTTATAAGGGCTTTTGTCATTGCTAAATCGAGTATCTCTATATAATCTAAATAGTGATTTACTTTTATCAGCAATGTAGGGGAGACCTTCATTTGCAAATCTGATTGAGAGGGAATTTACCAATTCAATCGATGGATTTTTGACATATTGTTCGTAAAAAGCTTTGTTTTCAATGAACCATTCTCTATTATTGTTTTGTACTAAATTCTTAAAGAATGTTAGAATATTTTCAGTAAAACCTTGGAAATCTACCATATTTATATATCTTATTTATTTAATTCAAAAAATTCTCTTAAAGCTTTTCCAGTATGCGATGCTTCAACCTGAGCAACCATTTCAGGAGTTCCTTGAGCGACAATCTTGCCCCCAAATTCTCCAGCTTCAGGTCCCAAATCAATTATCCAATCAGCATAAGCAACAACATTAATATTATGTTCAATAATTATTACAGAATTTCCGTGCCTGACTAATCTATCAAAGCACTTAAGCAATTTATTGACATCGTCAATGTGCAATCCTGTTGTTGGCTCATCAAAAAGATAAAGTAAGTCTGCTTTAGAATCACTTTCTAAGTGATTTGCAAGTTTAACTCTTTGAGCTTCTCCACCAGAGAGCATTGTACTTGGCTGACCGAGCTTCAAATACCCGAGACCTACTTGACGCAAAATATTTAATTTATTTTGAACTTTAGGAAAATCTCTAAAGAAATCAAAAGCTTCGTCAATTGTCATATTTAGTACGTCTACAATTGATTTTTCTCTAAATTTTACATTTACAACTTCTCTTTTGAAGCGGCTTCCTTTGCAACTTTCGCAAAGAAGCTTAACATCTGGTAAAAACTGCATATTTACCGTTACAGTGCCTTCACCCTCGCAAACTTCGCATCTTCCACCATCTACATTGAACGAGAAATGTCCAGCTTTAAACCCATTCTGCTTCGATTCTTGAGTATTTGCATAAATATCTCTTATATAATCGTAACCTTTGATATAAGTAATAGGAGTTGAGCGTGAGCTTTTTCCGATTGGATTTTGATCAACTAATTCAAGATTATCGATATAATGATGACCTGAAATTGATTCATAATTTCCGACCATACCACCTTCAAAAGTACCTTTCAATTTTTTCAATGCAGGATAAAGAATATCCATAATTAAAGTAGATTTTCCAGAACCTGAAACACCTGTAACGCAGATGATTGTATTTAGCGGAAAAGAAATTCTATCGATATTGAGATTATGCTCTTTTGCACCTTTTAAAACTAATTTTTTATTTGAAGTTCTTCTTAATTCTGGCAACTCAATTCTCAATTCATTTCTAAGATATTTAGCTGTCAAAGATTTTTCAGCTTTATAAATATCATCAAATTTGCCCCTGAAAACAATTTCTCCGCCAAATTGACCAGCATTTGGACCCATATCAATTAATAAATCAGCTTTTCGAATTATATCAAAATCGTGCTCAACTACAACGATTGTATTCCCCAAATCTCTTAATTTATATAAAATATCGAGTAAACGGTTTGTATCTCTTTGATGAAGTCCGATACTTGGCTCATCAAGAACATACAGAGTTCCAACTAGAGCAGAACCAAGTGAGGTACTTAAGTTAATTCTTTGTGTTTCCCCACCAGAAAGAGTATGACTCAATCGCTCTAATGTGAGATATCCCAATCCGATATCCACAAGTAATTGAGAACGCCATCTTAGTTCTTTCAAAACATTTCCGACAACTTTTTCTTCATATTCATTCAGTTGAATGGCATTAAAGAAGTCTAATAATCTTGTTAATGGCAATTTTATTAATTCAGGGATGTTTTTTTCATTAAAGAAAACTTGTCGTGCTGATGTTCTGATACGTGATCCACCACAAGCTCGGCAAATAGTAAATCCACGATATTTACTATGAAGAATTCTATAACCCATTTTATAATTGTTTTCTTCAAGCATTTTGAAGAATCCATTTACACCTTCGTAATCTCCAATTCCCTCCCAAATGATTTTCTTTTTATCTGCAGAAATTTCTTGATAAGGAATATTGATATCAATACCATTTGCTGGAGCGATTTCGACCAGCTTTCTAAGGAATAATGAACCGCCAATACCTTTGAAAGGTTGAATAGCTCCTCTTTTAATGGACTTTTCAGTATCAGGAATTACTAGCTCTTCGTCAATACCAACAGTTCTGCCAAAACCTTGGCAAACGTGGCAAGCACCAAAAGGATTGTTGAATGAAAAAATCTTTGGATCAGGCTCAACATATTGGATATCGCAATCGGCACATTCAAATTTTGCACTGAATTTCAGAACAGATTGCTTTGTTTCATTAACTACAATAATCTTATCCTGAGTTGAATTAAAGGAGGTTTCCAGAGAATCATTAATTCTTGATAATGTGTCCGAATCAGTTCTATAAGCAAATCTATCAACTAATATTTTAATAGCATTATCTTTAATTATATCTGCATTATCTAAGTTATTTATGTCAATAATTTCAATTTCATCATTAATCGAAAATCTGAAAAACCCAATTAATTTGAGCTTTTGCAAGTCTTCGCCCAGATTTCTTTTATTTACAAAATAATCGAAATAAATATAAATTCTATCGCCTTCATCAAAATGTTCGATATGGTGAAGAGCAATTTCAGGTGAATCTTTTTTGACTATTTTGCCGCATTTCCTGCAATAAGTAACTCCAGCTCTAGCATATAATAGTTTTAGATAATCATAAATTTCTGTTGTGGTACCAACAGTTGAACGAGGATTTTTAGAATAAGGTCTTTGCTCGATAGCTATTGCAGGAGGAAGTCCAGTAATAGATTCAACATCAGGTTTTCCCATTCTTTCTAGGAATTGTCGAGCATAAGTAGAAAGAGATTCAACAAATCTTCTTTGTCCTTCGGCATAAAGAGTATCAAAAGCAAGCGAGGACTTGCCTGAACCACTAACGCCAGTTATAACAGTCATTTTATTTAATGGGATATCGAGATCTACATTTTTAAGATTATGTAGCTTTGCACCCCTTATTTTTATTTCTTTAGGTCTAATAGCCATATCAACTTTGTTTTTTATTTTTTTCCAACATTATAAAGACAAAATACATTAAAGAAAATTATATTAAAATTAATTTTTTCCACAAATTAAAAACATATAATAATTAGTTTAATAAAATTAGTTAATTTGCATTTATAATGTGGAAAATTAATAAATAATTTACTGGGGGGTAAATGTTTAAGAAAATAATATATTCAATCGTAATTTTGTTCGTGGTTTCTTATATCGGTTATTCTCAAGATGACCAAGTTAGAACTTGTTTAAAATTAGTAGCATCAGGCAAAGTTTCTGAAGTAAAAATGCAAATGGCAGACCTTTTAGCAGACTATCCTGATGATCCAGGAGTTCAACTTTTGCACGGCATTGTTTTGGATGATGCTTATAAAGCAGTTGATATTTATGAAAAAATCATCAAGAAAAATCCAAACAGCGAATGGTCAGACCACGCTTTTTGGAGATTAGTGCAGTTTTATGCAATAGTTGGAAATGTTGATAGAGCTTCTGAAGAATTAGCAAATTATAGAAAAGCTTTTCCAACTTCAGAATTTTTAATTACTGCTTCTGATGCTGTTAGATATGCTAAAATCGCTGCAAAAGGCGATGCAAAAGTAACTAAATCTAAAAAGAAAGAAACTGAATCCGAAGTTGCTGTAGCTCCTAAAAAAGAAGCTAAAGAAACCAAGAAAAAAGAAGTTAAGGAAGTTAAAGAAGTAAAAGAAACTCCAAAAGAAACTAAAGAAACCAAAGAAGTAGCTGAAGATGATTCTGACGCAAAAACTACTTGGGGATTACAAGTTGGAGTTTATAGCAGCGAAGAAGTTGCATCACAAGAAAAAGAAAAATTTCAACAAATGAGATTAAGAACTGTTGTGATGAACAAGAAAATTGACGGAGCAATGATGTATGCCGTTGTAATTGGCAATTATTCAACAAAAGATTCAGCCGAACAAGCAAAATTGATTGTTCAGAATCAGTGTGGTTGCAGCCCTATTATAATTAAAAAATAATATGAATGATTTTAAGAAAAACTTAAAAAATTATTCATTAATTGAATTAGAGTCATTAGTTAAAGAGCTTGGATTGCCCAGATATCGCGCTGAGCAGATTTATAAAGCAATTTATGTAAATCGAATCGAGAATTTTGATCAAATCACTAATTTTCCAAAAGAGTTGCGGATTCAATTCGGCAACTCTTTTATTTTAAATGATGTTGTAATTCATCGAAAAAGTGTATCAAAAGATGGTTCGGTTAAATTTCTTTTTAAACTGAAAGATGGAAAATTAATCGAAGCTGTTTATATGCCTTGGTTAACAGAAGAAGATGAATTAGAACGAATTACTCTTTGTATTTCTTCTCAATCTGGCTGTGCAATTGGATGTAAATTCTGTGCTACTGGTACAATGGGATTGATGCGAAATATTGATACTGCAGAGATTTTAGATCAAATTCTATTGGTTGAAAAAGAGATGGGACAAAAACTCAATAACATCGTATTAATGGGAATGGGTGAGCCATTAATGAATTTTGAAAATGTTACCCGAGCTTTGAATATTTTAACTGACGAGAAAACAGAATTGTTCTCCCGTAAGAAAATTACAATTTCAACAAGTGGAATAGCTCCTAAAATAATTGAGCTTGCAAAAGAACCAAGACCTGTTAAACTTGCCATTTCTTTGCATGCAACTACTGATATTTCAAGACAAATGATTATTCCAATTGCAAAAACCCATACAATTACTAAATTAATGGATGCTGTTGAGTATTACTATAAAACAACAAAAATTCCTGTTACTTACGAGTATATCCCACTTTTAGGAATAAATGACACTCCAGAAGATGCTAAAAGATTAGCAAGAATAGCTAAAAGAGTACCTTCCAGGATTAATTTAATTCCATTTAATGATATTTCTTTTACTGGAGTTGGTGGATTATCAAGCGAATTAAAAGCAACACCAAAAGACAAGGTAAGAGAATTTGCTGAGCTCGTTAGAGCAAATGGAGCAGCAGTTATCATTAGAGATACATTTGGTGACGATATTGAAGCTGCTTGTGGACAATTAGCATTATCCGAAAAATGAGAATACTACTCATAAATATTATCCTTTTGTTCTCGTATCAATTTGCTTTTTCTTCATTCAATCCAGATGATTTAAGAGCTGGTGATGAATATACTTATCACATCTTATTAAAAAATGGAGATATGATTAGTGGCAGCATAATAGATTTTTATTTTGATAAAGATATGGTATCCCAGCCAGATTCGAGTGATGGAATAAAAGTTAAAACTGAGCTTGGAAATGCAATTATTTTATTTAATCAGATTAATGATATTACATTAAGCGAAGATTTATATCGCCACGACCACAGAATATTTTTAATGCCAACTGCAAACCCAATAAAGAATAATCTTTATGTTGGAAACTTTGAAGTATTATATTTTCAGGCAGGATTTGGAATAAGTGATTATTTATCGTTTAATGTTGGCAGGACTTTAATACCATCAATTCCTTCTGGGCATCAATTAACTGAAATGAATGGCAAATGGACTTTTTACAATGATTATATACCTGATTTAGAAACTGGTATTGCATTAGCTGTTGGTGGAAACTTAGCTTATGCAAACTCAGCTAATAGATTGATTCATATTTATGCATCTGGAACATTCAAAATGTCGAGGTCACAAATCACAACCAATGTTTTTTACAAAACTGGAAGTCAGGATTATTTCACATTTATGATGAGAGATGCTATTTCAAATGTGATATTGCCAGATGGAGCATTTGGAGTGAGCTTAGGATTAGATACAAAATTGCCAGGCAGAAACGATATTCATTTTATTGGCGAAATCTGGAATGTAGATGTTATGCGACCAACTAATTCTTCTATTTTAATGGGATTTAGAATTGCTAATCGTAGATTATCTGCAGACTTCGGTTTAGCTTTATTTACCAATCCATTTTTAGTTCCTTTTACTTCTTTTACTTGGACTCTTTTCTAATTATTAATAAAAAAAAATAAAAATCGGTGTAATTACTAATAGTTTTATCGTGAAAAAATTGTATATTTGTACTTATTGATTTTTATTAGAAGACTTATGGATATTAAAGACACAGTAAATAGAGTTGCAGAATTATCAAGATTAAAATTTAATGTAGATGAATTAGATAAATTTGCAAACCAATTCAGCAATATGCTAACGTATGTTAGTGTTATTGATAAATTGGATGTGGATGGAGTTGAACCACTTTCTCACGTGAATGATGATGAGAACGAATTCAGAGAAGATATTTCAAAACCATCATTATCTAGCGAAGAAGCAATATAAAATGCAACAAAAAGAAACGATAGCTTTTTTAAAGTACCAAAAGTAATTGAATAAGTGGATAACGAATTAGATATAATAGGATTTATACCAGCAAGATTTGGATCAACTCGCTTGCCTGGAAAACCATTGTTGGAAATCAATGGTAAGCCGTTATTGCAAATAGTTTATGAAAATATTTGTCAGTCATCAATGTTAAGAAGATTGATTGTTTTGACTGATCACGAAAAAATAGCAGAGCTTTGCGAGTGGAATGGAATGGAGTATTTAATGACTCCAAGCGATTTGCCAAGTGGAACCGATAGAATTTGCTATGCTCTTCAAGAATTAGATGAAAAACCTGATTTAGTTGTTAATATTCAAGGCGATGAACCAATGCTCGATGCAGAAACAATTGATGATCTAATAAATCGATTTTCTGGTTCTCATTGTTATCTTGGAACTTTAATTAAAAGAATTTATAATGAAGATGAGCTTTTTGCAAATTCATCAGTTAAAGTTGTATTAGATAATTTTGGTCAGGCTTTATATTTTTCAAGAAACCCAATACCATATTTAAGAGATATTGAAAAAGAAAAATGGCTTGATAATCATATCTTTTGGAAGCATATTGGAGTTTATATTTATAGATATCATTCAATTACTTCATTTCCTGATCTGACATATTCAAATTTAGAAAATTCCGAGAAGTTAGAGCAATTGAGATTTTTGCAAGATGGATTTAAAGTTCAATGCGTAGAAACTAGTAAGACATTCTATGGAATTGATACTGCTGAAGATTACGAATTTGTTAAAAAGATTTTTGCTGAAAAAAATGTCTAAAGTTGAATTTGATACAATTATTAAACCAATGCCTGATATGAATGCAGCATTTGTTGAGTTTCCTTTTAGTGCATTGGAGCATTTTGGATCTATTGGTAGAATTAAAATTAAGGCTTTATTCGATAACAAGGTTGAATATCGTGGATTGTTAGCAAAAATGGATAAAGATGGATGCCATTTGATTGGATTAAATCAAGAAATCAGAAAAGCATTAAATAAAAAAGCTGGTGACGAGATACACGTTTCTTTAGAAAAAGACGTTGAAGAAAGAACTATAGAAATCCCCTATGAGTTAGGGATAATTCTTGAAAGCGATCGCGAAATGGCGAGATTTTTCAATGGTTTATCGTTTACTAACCGTAAAGAATACGTTAGATGGATTACTGAACCTAAAAGACAAGAGACTAAAACAGCAAGACTTAATCAAGTTCCTGAATTATTAGCAAACAAAGTTAGAACACCATACAAAAAGTAATTATTCCGTTGGTTGAGTTGATAAACTTATTTCCAATGTTTTTGCACTTTGCCTATTTCTCCAATCATTAAAGAACATTATTAGAGATGCTGTAGTTGGTACAGCTACCATTAAGCCAATAAATCCAAATAGAGTTCCAAATACAAATAAAGATAAAATTAACAATAATGGATGCAATCCTACTTGTTTTCCAGCAATATTTGGTTCTAATAAATATGCATTAATAAAATGCAAAGCTGTAATGATTGAAATTGATGTTAATGATAAGTACAAAAATTCATCTGGATTCACCAAAGCGCTTGTTAATATGCAAATCACCATACTTGCTAATGATCCCATATATGGGATTGGATTTAAAAATCCGCAAATCAATCCTAAAACAATCGGATATGGTATTCCAAAAATACTAAATAATATTGAGCAAGATGTTCCAATAATAATTGCAGCTGTTATTTGCCAGCTGATATAAATTCTAAATATTCTATTAATTCTTTTTAAATCATTTAGGAATTTAACATTTTTTCTCTCTAATAAACTCTTGATTAAATCTTTGATCTTATTGAAATCTTTAAGAAAATAAAATGAAAAGATTGGAAGCAAAAGCCCATTAATTAATTGGGAAGCCACTCCTGAAAGAGATGTTAAAAATGAGAGCAATGACTCTAAAATTTTAGAAATAAAAGTTTTAATTTCTGGCACAAATTCAGTTTGAACAATGTTTTTGATAGTGTCAGATGAAATGCCAAAACCTTCAAATAATTTGTAAAATTTTCTGCTTTCTACAAAAGAAGAAACCGAAGTTACAATGCTCGAAATTTGCTTAATAGCACTATCTAACTGAGAAAATAAAACAGGAAAAACAAAAATAGCAACGGTTGTTACTATTCCACTAGCAAATAGAACCAAAGTTAAAGCTGTAGCCCATCTTGGAATCTTTTTTGATTCGAGAAAGTCAATAAAAGGCTCTAACATATATGCCAAAAGAAAAGACACCACAAATGGCAGTAACGACATACCCACCACCGAAATTAACCATCCAATGAATACCATAGAAAACAGAAGAATGAATCTTTGGATGAAAATATTATGTTTGCGTAATGGTACAATAATAAATAGTGAAATTAGAAATAAAACTAAAGGGTTAGTAATAACTCCAATTATAACTAAAAAACCGATAAAAGCTGCAAAAGATGCGGTTAATCCGAAATACAGATATATCTTCGATGTTTTAGGGTTTGATTCCATTTCATTTTTTTCTAAATAATTCTAAAATGCCATTGTCTATTTTTGAAAACGAATTAATTTTATTTGAATTATAAAAATAATAATAAAAAAACAAAGTTACTGAAATTCCTATGATTGAGCCAACATATACATCAACAAAAAAGTGTTGTAAAAGATAAATTCTTGACATCCCAACCAAAAAAGCTAATAAAAAGAAATTAACCCCATAGTGCTTTTTATTTATTAATGCTAATAAAAAGAAAAGTGCAAATGCTGTAGCCGTATGCCCAGAAGGCATACTAAAATTTGAATAAATATTAATATCTGCAACTTGATGCATTGATGCAAAATCCGGGAAAAAAGCTTTAGGTCTTGGCATTACAAATATATGTTTAATAATTTGAGCAAATAATCCAGTGATTAAAAATGAAGACAGTCCGATAAGAGAATTTCTTATACTTTTAAATGACAACAAAAGGATAACTAATACAGAAAATAGCCCATCTCCAACATTTGTATAATATTTAAAAAACATATCAAGCTCATTTGAGTGATTATTATTCAGCACTAAACTAATGTCGCCTCTATTGTAGTTTATAATTAAATATGCTCCAAATAGCAGAAATCCAATATATAGGAATATAAATGATTTGCCTTTTTCGAAAATTATTTTTAGATTTTCTATCATTTTTCAATTTATTTATTATTAAATTACAAAAATAATGAAACGAAACTAATAATTAGTTATAACGTTTCAAGAAAGTGAAAAATATTTTTTTTGATAAATATATCGGAAATGAAAATGGATATAGTAAAGGTATCTAATATCGAAAAGAAATTCGGTGATTACAAAGCAGTAAACGATATTTCTTTTAACGTTCCACAAGGTAGAATTTATGGATTACTTGGACCAAATGGAGCAGGCAAAACAACAACCATACGAATGATTACCAATATTTTATATCCAGATAAAGGCGAAATCCAATTATTTGGCGAAAAATCCGCAAGTAAACATTCTGACCAAATTGGATATTTGCCTGAAGAGCGAGGACTTTATAAAAAGCTTAAGGTGATTGACCAAATTGCTTATTTTGGAATGCTCAAGGGGATGAGCCGCCAAGCAGCTGTTGAATCTGGAAAATTATGGCTAAAAAAGCTTGATGCTTCAGATTGGCAAAATAAAAAAGTACAGGAACTTTCTAAAGGTATGCAGCAAAAAGTTCAGTTTATTGCAACAATTGTTCATAATCCAGGGCTTTTAATTTTAGATGAACCTTTCTCAGGTTTTGACCCAGTAAATACCGAAACATTAAAAAAGATTATTTTAGACAAGAAAAAAGAAGGATGCACAATAATCCTTTCAACTCATATTATGGAACAAGCTGAGCAACTTTGCGATGAAATATGCCTAATTAATAAAGGCAATGTGGTATTGCAAGGCACAGTAAGAGATATCAAAAAAACTTATGGCAGAGATACAATCTTGATGGAATTTGATGGTGATGATTCATTCTTAGATGAATTTTCAGATTTGAAATATATCAACAGAACTGAAAATAGGGTAGAGTTTAGAATTAATGAAAATATCTCATCAAGAGATATCATAAATAGAGCAAATGAAAAGACAAATTTAATAAGATTTGAGCTTATGGAGCCATCTCTTCACGAGATTTTTATTGATGTAGTTACTAAGAAAGGATATTAATATTATGAAATCAAATTCAAAAATAGCGACAATAATTCATCACGAATTTATAACAAGAGTAAAATCAAAAGGATTTATTCTTTCTACAATTTTAGCTCCAATTCTAATGATAGCGATGATTACAATTCCAGTTTTAGTAACTATGATGTCTTCAGAAGAAACCAACAAGAAAATCGCAATAGTGGATAACACAACTAATCTTGGAAAAGATTTGGCGAAATTGGATACTACAAAATACTTCCTGACAAAAATGGCAGAACCTGAATTACAAAAGATGGTTTTAAATAAACATTTAGATGGTTTTGTAATTCTTACTGACGAAGTTTTAAATGCAGGAAAATTTAATGTATATACAAGTGGTGGTGGTGGAATAGGATTTATTTCTTCATTACAGAATACTATTGGTGACATTATACGACGCGAAAGATTAATAAAAGCTGGAGCGGATGAATCCCTTTTAAAACTTTCTGATGAAAGCATTAAAGTTGAAACAAAGAAAATAACTGATAAAGGAACCGAAAAAGATTTTACAGCCATTTATGCAGGTTTAGGGTATTTCTTAGGATTTTTCATATATATAATGATGATTATGTATGGCCAAATCGTTTCTCGTGGCGTGATTGAAGAAAAAGCAAATAGAATTATTGAGGTGATTGCATCATCTGCTCGTCCTTTTGAATTGATGTTTGGAAAAGTTGTCGGAATTGGTACTGTTGGATTATTTCAAGTAACACTATGGGCAATATCAGGATTTTTATTATTACAATTATTTGGTTTGGTTGCCCCATCTTTAATTAATCAGAATTCATTAATGGGAATGTCTAATAATCCAGCTTTATCTACTCCTGGATTGGCAGGTTTACCATTTGATATACCAAAAATTGGATTTGGAATCGTGATTGCATTCTTCTATTATTTTTTAATAGGTTATTTCATTTACGCGACATTATTTGCCGCGATAGGTTCATCAGTTGATCAAGAATCAGACGCTGCTCAATTGCAAGGTCCTGTAACTATTCCGATTATAATTCCAATATTATTCATTGGAAATGTGATTTCTAACCCTGATGGGAATTTGGCTATAATTCTTTCATTAATTCCTTTCTTTTCACCAATTTTGATGATTGTAAGAATTGCTGCAACCGATGTACCAATTTGGCAGATTGCTTTATCAGTTGTTTTGACAATAGGAACATTCTTCGCTTGCCTATGGGTAGCATCAAGAATTTACAGAATAGGTATTTTGATGTATGGTAAAAAACCAACAATCAAAGAAGTAATTAAGTGGACTTTTATCAAGAATTAGTTAGGAATGTTAGTATATACTTATTTAATTATGAAAATTAAAA
>CAIWET010000050.1 GCA_903911805.1 uncultured Ignavibacteria bacterium
GCAATTTAGAAGTATATAAATCACAAAAAGACTTGATGATTAATCTAAACTTAGATGAATCAGAGAATATTGAGCTTGCAATATTTGATTTGAACGGTATCAAAGTTGGTACAATTTCAAATAGTGAACTCAAAAAAGGAATTAATAATTTCACTTACTCCACTGAAAATTTAATAAGCGGAGTATATATCGTAAGAGCAATTGGCTTAAATATTAATGAGTCAGTAAAAGTAAATATAATGAAGTAAACCTCGTAAATTTTTTCAAGATACTTTTATTGAATTATTTCAAAGGGTTGCCCCCAAAAAGGGCAACCTTTTTTTGATATATAACAAAATATAAATAATTCGTAAAAATCGTAAAAAAAATACAAAAAATATATAAACAAATTAAAAATGGAATGTATTATCAAGTCCATAGACATCAAAGACTTTTTAAGAATGCCTATGACGGTATTTGCAAATAACGTAACTAACAATATTAACTAAATAATAATATAATCAGCAAATTAGTTAAAATAATTTTTCATTATGATTAAATTTTGCTAAATTTGTAATTGAAAAATGGTTAATAATTTGATTGACCTAATAAATAATAAATATTTTTAAAGGTATATTTATGAAAAGAGTTTCTTTATATTTAATTATGGTGTTAATTCTAACTAACATAGGATTAGCCAAATCCACAACTGGCACAATTGGGACTTCAAGTGTTACTTGTTGGGACGGAATTCCGCCTCAGGTACCTGTAGCTTTTACAGCATCTGGTTATGCAACAGTTTCACAGGCAAATTCTTTTTGGGCTACAACTGTTTCTTTTGATTATGTAACTGTTGGAGATGGCGCTGAAGCTTGGTCTGTTGATATTGCTGGTATAACATATTATCTTCAAGTTTCAACCTCAGGTCATTTGGTAACAAAAAATTATAATGGATCAGTATCAAATGGTTCCAACTTATATTTAATAAGTATACTTAGTTTAGAGGATGAAGGTATGAAAAATAATACCTATATAACAGTTACTGCTACTATATCTGGTACATATTATATAACTCCTGATTTGCCAATAATATCTGGCAATAATCAGACAATATGCCCAACTGCAACAGCATCAGTAAGTGTTACTAATCCAGATCCAGATGGTGGTGTATATTGGTCTGACGGATCAACTTCAGCTTCAAGAAACCTTTCACCTGGAACTTATTATGTTCGTAATACTGGTGGAGGATTAAATAGTAGTTATGAAACAGTGAATGTGAATTCATATACTGCACCAGGAGTAACAAATCCTAGCAATCCATCGGCTGTTTGTGCCGGAACAGGAGCTCCTAGTTTTAGTGTTACTGGTAGTGGAACAGGAATAAGTTATCAATGGTATCAATTTAATGGTTCAAGCTGGTCTTCACTTGGAGCCGCTAGCGGAATTTATTCAGGAACTCAAACTTCATCATTAACAATTACTGCACCTACATATTCTATGAATGGATATTTATATAAGTGTACAGTATCGGGAACATGTTCGCCAACAGCAACCTCCAATACAGCATCTTTAACAGTTTACACAGCACCTACTTTACTTGCAACCACTGCTGCTAGCTCAATAGCTGCAACTTCTGCCACATCAGGTGGAAATATAAGCTCAAATGGTGGTACGTCTGTTACAGAGCACGGGATTTGCTGGAATACAGCATCTAATCCAACAACAGGAAATAGTAAAACTACATTAGGTGCATTTGCTACTGGAAGTTATACCTCAGGACTAACTGGCTTAACACAAAATACATTATATTACGTTAGAGCGTACGCAACAAATACCTGTGGAACCAGTTATGGAACAGAAATTTCATTTACATCAATTTCTAAAGCTCCAACGGTTGATGTTGCATCAAATGTAACAAAAAATACAATGAGGGCGACTTGGAATGCACCAACAAGTCAGGGCAGCGAATCTTTTACTTATACTTTAGAAGTAGATGATAATAATAGTTTTTCTTCACCAACTCAATATACTGGCATAAATGCAGAATATTATGATATTGTTGGCTTAAGTACATATACGCTTTATTATTATAGAGTAAAAGCTGTTAACGCCGGTGGCAATAGTGCTTGGTCATCAACAACCTCTCAGAGAACAGATCCAAATTGGTCTAAAATTAGTATTTCTGGAGGAAGTGGAATTCTAAAAAATGATGGAGCAACCACTAATGGTGGAGCTGATAACATTGGTTATATTTCGATGACTCAAGTTTCAACATTCCAATATAATGTTTCATTTACATTTACAACTGATAATTGCTGTTTTTCAAATACATCTGGAACTCACGTAAAATTATTTTATTGGAATGCAGCAACATCATCCTGGTCACCAGTATATTCAGATAATAGAGGGGCTGGTGGACCTTATAGTCCTTCTTATAATACAGTTGATTATACACATAACATTTCAGCTTTAGCTCAGCAAGGAACTTACTACTTCAGAGCTTCTATTATAGACAAGGCAAGTAGTGGTGAATATATGACAGGAAATTATGGATGTAATTATTGCGGATCTGATGGATGGGGTGCAAATCATTATGATAATGCAGATATTAGTTTTACTTTAAGTGATATGGACCCACCAATAGTTTCAACAACTTCAGTTAATACAGTTACTAAAGTTAGTGCTTTTGGAACTGGAAATATTACAAGTATAGGAAGTCAAGCATGTTCAAATAGAGGATTTTCATTCCGTTCAGACAGTACAGGAGCTGGAGAAATTGATCAATCTGGTTCATATGGAACTGGTTCATTCTCAAGTTCAATTACAGGATTAACATCAAATACAAAATATGATATTAGTGCTTATGCAACCAATAATGGTGGCCAGGTTTATGGTAGTGAAATTACAATAACAACTTTGCCAGACGTTACTGGAACATCAGCCACATCACAAATAACACAAACAACTGCAACTTTAGGAAGTACTGTTTCTCGTGGTGGTGGTGTGTATTTATCAGCACGTGGTGTTTGTTGGAGTACTTCTTCGACACCAACAATTGCAAATTCAAAGACAACAGATGCTACTAACTTTATTTCTACTACTGCATTAGCTTCACAGACTCAACCTGCAAGTTTAACAGGTCTAACAAGTAATACTAAATATTACGTTAGAGCATATGCTACAAATACTACAGGTACAACTTATGGACCAGAAGTCATATTTACAACTCTTGCAGATGTTACTGGCACCAAAACCCCAACATTTGAAACAGCCGAAATTAATGAAACCAGCGCAACATCAGGTGGCACAATTGCTACAGGTGGTAACCAATCATTATCCTCACGAGGAGTATGCTGGAGTACATCAAGTAACCCAACGACAGCCAACCCAAAGACTAGCGATGCTACTACATTAGGTTCAGAAATACAAGGAGCATTAACAAGTTTAACACCAAATACGAAGTATTATATTAGAGCATATGCAATCAACGCAGGTGGAACATCTTATGGACCAGAAATATATTTTACGACAAGAGCACACGTTTCAAGTACAAAAACCCCAACCTTTGAAACAGCCGAAATCACTGAAGTAAGTGCTACCTCTGGCGGTACAGTAGATAATGGTGGAAGTCAACCATTGGCTTCACGAGGAGTATGTTGGAGTACATCAAGTAGCCCAACAACAGCTGATCCAAAAACAAGCAATACAACAACATTGGGGAGTGAAGTATTAGGC
>CAIWET010000051.1 GCA_903911805.1 uncultured Ignavibacteria bacterium
TGGTATATTTTTCATAAAAAATGACCAAATATATAAAGATATTTATTTTAATTATTATAATTCGAAATGGCATGAAAACTATCGAGATTTCTATCCAACAAATTTAAAGGATTTTGTTATTACTGTAGATTTAACTGAGATTTTTAATTATAGCGAAGGATGTAATTATTTTGTTGAATGGATAAGGTACGTTTCTTATTATGAAACACATAAAAATGACTTTTGGTACAAAATATTTAAATGGAAAACGTTTAATAATAATCCAGAATACACTTTCGAGTATTTTGAATTTATTGATTGGGAATGTGATCATCCAGGTAAAAAATTTTCAAATTAATCAACAATAAAGATAATGCTTTCTTGCATTTTCGCAATTTATAGATATATATTATAATAATTATTTGGACGAATCAACCTACTGCAGATAACTTTCTCTTTGGTGCAGGCGCTCCATTTAATAATCCCTCAGAACTCAAATCTTCATCTAAATCAGGCCAATGAATGCCATAGCCACCAGCTGATATTTTCCAATTTTGCTGTTGTTGTTGAGTTGCATTAAATAACCTAGGATAAAATATTAATGGTACTGATATAATCCTCCCATCAACTAAATCAACAACTATCATTCCATCAGTAAAACTAACTGATTTAATTCGATTATCTGAATTATATGTTTTTGAATTCATATTTTCTACATCGATAATCTCTATTTCCCATAATACTCAATTAATTCCTTCATTTCTTTGACTGCTTGAGTAATTCCAACATACATTGCTCTTGCAATTACCGAGTGACCAATACTTAGCTCGTGGATTTCTTTGATAGTAGCAATCAATTTTGTGTTCTCATAATTAAGTCCGTGACCAGCTGCAATTATCAATCCTTTTGAATGAGCATATTCGCAGGCAGCTTTAATTTTGTAAAATTCTTTCAACAAATCAGATTCTTTTTTCATATTGGCATAAGTTCCAGTATGAAGCTCAATCATTTCAGCACCACATTCAATAACTGCATCAATTTGCTCTTGCTTTGGTTCAATAAAATAGCTAACAATTATATCTTTCTGATGCATTCTTTCTACAAGATTTTTATGCTTATTTATATCCTGAAGTAAATTTAATCCACCTTCAGTTGTAAGCTCCTCCCTCTTTTCAGGTACGATTGTTACTAATTCAGGTTTTATCTCGAGTGCTATATTAATTATTTCCTCATTTGCAGCCATTTCTAAGTCTAATTTGGTTTGTACCAATTGTCTAAGCAAATATACATCTTTATCTTTAATATGGCGTCTGTCTTCTCTTAAATGAGCTACAATTCCGGATGCTCCAGCTATTTCAGCCATTAATGCTCCAGTGATTGGATCTGGTTCGCTGCCACCTCTGGCATTTCTTAGTGTTGCAAAGTGATCGATATTAATATTTAAAGAAATCATTTTTTATTATCCAAATTTTAAAAAATCAAAATTATGAAATTAATTTTCATTTTAGCAAATAAAAAAGGCGGGATTAACCCGCCTCTAAAAGAATTTATTTAATAAGTAAATTATAAAACCTTTTTAATAGATTTCATAAATGCTTCTTTATCTCTCATTCCAACGATTGTTTCAACAATATTACCATTTTTATCAATGATAAATGTTGTTGGAACTGCACTTATGCCACCATAAGCAGTTTGAAGCTCAGCATTGCCAATGAATAAACGGTAAATAATTCCATTTTTTGCAGCAAAATCTGTAACAGTCTTTACAGCTGTACTAGCATCTCTTTCAAGTGCAACGCCACAAACAACGATGTCTTTGTCTTTTAATTCTTTTGCAATTTCAACGATATCTGGTAATTCTCTTCTACAAGGTGGGCACCAAGTTCCCCAAAAGTTCAAGAATACAACTTTACCTTTTGTTAATTCTGAAAACTTGATTTTCTTTCCATCTTCAGTAAATGTAAAATCAACAACTTTGTTTTTTTCGGCTGTTTGCACATCGTTAATGCCAAAAACTTTTGGCGATGCAAGCATTACTGGCACTTGGTTAGCAGATTTTGTTTCTGTTGGGTGTTGAGCATTAGCTGAAAAGCTTAAAGCCATTAAGCCCATTCCTGCTATCAAAACCGTTTTTTTAATGAAATTCATCGTTCTTCTCTTTTATTAAATTTTAATATTTTCTATATTACTAAACGTTCATTTATGTTTATTATTGATTCTCTGCAGAATCAACAATTACATTCTGTGCTTTTTTGACTGAATTATATCTGTAAATAGCTATAAAATAACCAATTACTAAAAATATAACTCCAACCCAAACCAACCAAATATATGGCTTATACGAAAAATCAATTACTAATGTTTCACTGCCAAATCCTAAAATAGCTTTACCATCGCTCATATTTCCGCTTGGTCCCATATCAAGACTTACCAATCCAACTTTATAAGTTCTTCCGGGAATATCAAACATAGCAGGATTTAATCTGCCAGTTTCCATATTTATTTCACTATATAAAGTATCAATACTTATATTTCCAGCCACATTGAATTTAACTAATGCACTAACTGGCATTCCGTGTCCTTCTTCTGGCATTGTTTGCTGGCTCATTTGGAATCCCAAAAGTGTTGCAGAAACTGAATTATCTATTGGCAATTGCACTGTTTCATTCATTGATACTGTGCAAATTGTAGAATCGTTCACTTCTTCTACGCTTAATGGAGCAATATAAATATCTTCGGTAATTTTAGTTTCAACTCCAGGTTCATAAAATGGTGCCTGGAAACGATTGAATGCACTTAAATATACAATTGGATGAGCGATTATGGTTTGGCCATTTCCTTCAACTCTTACGTTATATCTGTGTTTTAATCTGTCTTTTTTGTCTTTTTGGATTTGTTCTTTATTTAAATAAGTAACTTTATATCCAAAAGCAGTTTTAGTTACATTTGGATCTAACATCATTTGTTTATGGTCAGAAAATGCTCCTGAGAACAAAGCCCCAATAACGAATAATGAAAATCCAAAATGACTAAGAAATCCACCTGTAAATTTGAAATTAACTTTTATGAATTTATAACAGAATTCTAAATTCACGATTATTGAAAATATTGCTGAGAAAACTAATAGCATATATTGTATACTGTCTACTCCAGCGAAGAACAATCCTATTGTTGCAACTAATGAAATTCCAGCTGAAATTCCAACTTTTTTTGCAATTAGCTTTAAATCAGTACTATACCAATTCAAGTATAATGAAATCGCATTTGTTAATAAGATCAAAATTGCTATAGGCAAATTCCAAGCTGTATAGCTTGATGAATCAATCTTAACATCTTTTACTAATGGCAAACTGGTTCCAATAAATACAATCACTGATGTTATTAATATTAATATTGATCCCAATGATAAGAAAAATTCTTTACTTTTATAATTGAAATTGATTTTCTTGATGTCAAGATTACGGAATCTATAAATTAATACTCCCAATCCTAATAAAAGGAAAGTCAGTAAAAATCCTAATAATAACAAGTAAACAAATTGTCCTGGATCGGAGAATGAATGTACTGAAGATTCACTCAATACGCCACTTCTTGTTAAGAACGTTGCATAAACAACTAATAAGAAAGTAGCAATTGATAATATATAATTAGTTTTAACTAATCCTTGAGTTCTTTTTTGAACTAATAATGTATGTAATAATGCTGTTCCGATAAGCCAAGGAATCAAAGAAGAATTCTCAACTGGGTCCCAGCCCCAGAATCCACCCCAACCTAATGTTTCGTAAGCCCAAAAGCCACCGAGCATAATTCCAAGACCTAAAATACCACTTGCAAATAAATTCCAAGGAATTGCAAAATTTATCCAGTTTTGATATTCTTTTTTAACAAAACCAGCGATTGCTAATACAAAAGGTACTGTTAATGCAGCATATCCCATAAAGAGAATTGGAGGATGAATTACCATCCAATAGTTCTCTAAAATTGGGTTCATACCACTACCGTTTTCAGGCATAAATCCTGCTTTAACTTCATTTGGAAATTGTTCCCAAATGTAAGTAAAAGGACTTTTAGTAATCAACATTACCATTAAAAATGATAAAATCAAAGTATATTGAGCCATTACCAAAGATTCGTATTTATGTTTCTTTACATAAGGTAATAGAAATACACCTACAACAGTAATCATCAAAGACCAAAGAAGAAACGACCCCTCTTGACCAGCATAAAAAGTAGAAAGAAGGAGTCCAAAATCAAGTTCTTTTGATGAATAATGCCAAATATAATAGAATTGGAAGTTATGGTTGATAATATTAGTTAATAAATAACCAGATATAAACAACACTCCGACAACATCAGCGATAAATAAAGTTCTGGCAATCAAATTATATTTATCATCTTTAAAGTATGAAATGAAATAAATTAAAGAAGATAAAACTGAAAGACCAAATAAGATGTAAACTGCTACAGTACCTATCATTGCTTTCCTTCATTTTCTAATTTCACAGCACCAGGGTGTTGACCTGCCTGACCTTCATATTTTGAAGGACATTTAGTTAAAATTTCAGATGCTTTAAATTCATTTGATGCTGTATATTTTCCAGTAACAACAACATTTGGAGAAATATCAAAGTTATTAGGAACTGATCCATCATATACAACTTTCATTTCTTTGCCACTTTCATCTTTCATAATAAATGAAAATGTATTATTTTCAGGTTTGTAAACGTAAGGAATATCTTTCTTCCAAGAACCCATTACCTGAACCTTTTTGCCTGTTTGCTGAGCTTTATCGAAGCTTGCGTATTCAATTGAGGAGCTGTTGAATGAAAATAGCGCTAACATTACAAATGCAGCTGCTATTACTCCACCAATTATATATCTTTTTTTCATAATCTCACCTTTTAAAAATCTTTTGAAAAACAACTAAACCAAAACAATAAAGACTTATTTATCATCTAAATTATTTTCTACAACTTTCTTTTCTAATAAAGAAAGTTTCTTTTCTATTGTAAACATATATAAGCCATATCCAGCCCATATAACTATTACAATCGCCAATACTATGAAAATAGCATTATTGGAAAAAAAATCTAACATATCTATCTCCTAATTTATATTTTATTCATTAATCTTTTTTGTCTGACTGTTACATTCAACATCCAGAAGTAAATTATAGTTGTCACCAATAGTGACACTCCAAAGCAATATAGCATCCAAGAAGAAAGCATATTTTGCTGTGCACTCATTACTGGTCCTGCATTTCCTTCTCCAGCTGACCCAGGATGTAATCCGGAAGTAATTCTTGGCAAAATGAAAATAAAGAATGGAACCGTAATTGTAGCTAATATTGAATATACTGAACTTAATTTTGCTTTAGTTTCTTCATTGTCAATTGAAGACCTTAAAGTAAAGTATGCCGCATAAATTAAAAGCAACACAAAAATCGAAACTTCTCTTGGATCCCAGTTCCAATAAGAACCCCAATTAAATTTTGCCCAAATCATACCAGTAATTGTTGCCAAAATTGTAAACATTGTTCCAATTGCAGCGGATGAATAAGCAACTAAATCATCATCGAGATTTCTTGTTTTGAGATATTTAATTGAAAATATCATTGATACAACATAAGCGACAACACTTAACCAAGCAACTGGCACGTGAAAATTCATAATTTTGATTTTTTCACCCAATTGAGGTATAAATGGGAAATTATACCAAGGATTTACAAAATTCAAAGCATAGAATTCTACGTTTTGATTTGCCCTATTTACCTTAAGAGCAATTACTAATTTGTCATTTGATTTCAATTCAGGAATCAAATCTTTTCCGTTAAAGTAGAAATAATCTACTGTCGCGCCCCCGTTGGGGTCAGTATAGGGAACTTTCCATTGGTTTGTTTCAGCATTATAAGCCAATTCTGCAGTATTAATCTTGCATAAAACAGGCACTGTTAAAGTTGGCATGTTTTTTGTAAAGAAAGAAACTGAGTTTGGAGATGTTGAAACAGGAGGAATGAGATTTACTAGAAACGCAATTAGGGCTAATATTAAAGTAGTGAAAAGCCAATACTTTTTTTTGGGTTTATCGTAAGGAGTATAAAGGCTCCATAGTATTCCTAGGCCTAATGCTGATAGCATTATAATGGGTTTCATATATATTTCATAGTTTAGTTACACAAAAAAGTTTAATTTAAGCATTTTTTTTGGTGTGGCAAAGTATAATTCTTATTTTTGTGTATGGAAAATAATTTTTTTATGAGTAACAATTGATTATACAAACAGAACATATTACTGACGGGATGATTCTCGAAGAGCCAATTTTAAATAATCTTGGATTTGTTCTTGTGCCATCCGGATTTCGTTTAACAGAAAAACATGTTAAAATGTTGAATAATTGGAATATTAAAACTGTTAATATTGTTTCAGAAGCAAATGACGAAGATCAAGAAATTAGTCCAGAATTACTTGAGAAAGCAAAGGAAATTGTTGCTGAACGCATAAAATGGCAACCAAGAAACGAACTTGAAGAGATTATGATAGAGAAAGCAATTTATTATATTGCAGATTTAATCAAACAAAATAAATATAATAACTGAAATGTTAACTAAAAAAGATATACTAAGAAACATAGATTATTGGGTGGACGATTTCCCAACACTACCAACTATATATACAGCGTTAAGTGAAGTAATGTCTAATCCACGATCTACAGCAAATGACGCTGGTTTGATAATAGCTCAGGATCAGGCTTCAGTTGCAAAGCTTTTAAAAGCTGCAAATTCATCTTTTTATGGTTTTCGTACAAGAATTGATACTGTAACTCAAGCAATTTTTTATATTGGATTTGAAGAAGTTCGTAATTTAATACTTGCAATTGCTATTATGGATATCTTTAAAAGTACAAATATAAATGTTGTTCTTAATCCAGTTGATTTATGGAAACACTCAATTGCAGTTGGTGTTTGCACACGATTAATTGGAGTCGCAAATCAAGTTAAGGATATCGAATGTTATTTTATTTCTGGAATTCTGCACGACTTAGGCAAACTTCTTTTTGTTAGAAACATTGAAGCAGAATATTCAGCAGTCGTTAACTTAACTCGCGAGAAAGGTATTTCATTAAGACAAGCAGAAATTGAATTACTTGGAATTTCACATACAGTTGCTGGTGAACTAATAGCTGAAAAATGGAAATTAAGCACAAATATAAAATCTTCAATTTCTAATCATCACTCAGGTATTGACCCTATTGGTTCAGAGAATATGACAGCCTCAGTACACTTAGCAAATATAATAGCAAAAACTCTCGGATTAGGCTTTTCAGGAGATCGAATGATTGATCAGCCAAATGAAAATATATGGAAGAGGATCAACATTGATCCAAAAGAATTTATTTCTTTATACCCAAAATTATTACATAATTTTGAGGAATCTATAGCAATATTTAATTTATAATATGATGCAAAATTTAAAGTATAACAAATTTATCGAAGAATGGAATATATTTTTCAAAGAACTTGAAGAATATAATTCTCCTAAATCTTTGAGCTTGCCATTATCGGATCTAATTTCGAATGGACTTAAAGTCTTTTTGAAGTTCCCTAATGCAATTAACGCATCTGTTTTTATTTTTGATCACGAGCAACTCGAATTTGATCATAGAATGACATTACCTTTTAATGAATTTGAAATCGCAAAATCCGACTTCGATCAATTGGTTGATTTGGGTGCTTTGTCCGAAGCTTTACAAACTAGCAAAACTTTTATTCATCCTCAAAGAAATGTTATAGCCAATCAATATTTTATGATTATTCCTTTGGTTTCTTTAAAAGGATTGAATGGTCTGATTATTGTCAAATTAGCAAGTATTCCTAATGAAATGGATTCATATTTTATTAGAATATGTGCGATGCATGGCGCACTAATTGCTAATTATGTAGAAAACAACAAGTTAAATTCTAATGTAAACCATTTACAAGCATTACTTGATCAAAAAATTGCTCTCAAAACTATGAGTTTGAATCAATCCAAGAGAGAATTGCAAACAATTTTAGATGCTGTTCAAATTGGTATTATAGTTATAGATTTAATTACTGCAAAAATTATTAATGTAAATTATATTGCCTGTAGTCTTAGTAGATATCAAATAAATGAAATTGAAGGAAATAATATTTCACTTCTATTCCCCGAAGAAAACGATGATTTATTCTCCAACATTAATGAAATTGATAAGATTTCTAATATTTTCGAATCAAAATTAAGAACTAAACATGGAATAATTATTCCAATTATTAGGTCATCAACCAATGTAAATTTTGCTGAGAAAAAAGTTAGAATTGATAGTTTTATTGATATTACCGATAGAAAGAATGCAGAGAATGCTCTTAAAGAAGCAAATGAACTTTTGGAATTAAAAGTTCTTGAAAGAACTGAAGATCTTCAAACAGTTGTTAATAGAATGCAAACTGAAATTGCTGAAAGAATTAAAGCTCAAAATGAGTTAGTTTCAATGTACAATAAAGAGCGTGATATTCACGAAATGAAAACAAAATTCATTTCGATGGTTTCTCACGAGTTCAGAACTCCTTTAACAGTGATTAAAACTTCTTCTGAAATATTAAAAAATCATAATGCAAAAATTGATATTGGCGAACAATTGAATTATTTGAATAGAATTTCTTTTACAGTTGATAAAATGACAATTCTATTAGACGATATTTTGCAAATCGGTAAATATGATGAATCAAAGCAAATTCATACTGTTATTATAAATTTACCTGAACTTTGTACTGAAATCGTACACGATGTATTAATGACTTATGGCAATGGACGAATAATAAAATTTAGCAAAAGCAAAGATAATCATTTTATTTATGCTGATGAGAGATTACTAAGGCTTATATTAAATAATATTTTATCAAATGCGCTTAAATATTCTGAAATAAAACAAGAAATTAACTTCGAATTAATCTGCGATAAAGACTTTTCCACTTTTTTAATTGCAGATAAAGGCATTGGTATTCCTGGGAAAGATATGGTTAAAATTTACGAATCATTCCATAGAGGTTCTAATGTTGGAACTATTACTGGTACTGGACTTGGATTATCGATTGTACACAAATCTGTTAGAGATCACGGTGGCAATATTGAAATTTCCAGTGAGGTAAATTTGGGAACAACAGTTGTTATTAAAATTCCATTTGTAACATCTAAGAGTTAATAAAATACTTGGAATAGAGTTTATAAAAAAAGGGCAGGATATTAAACCTGCCCTTTCTTGTAAACAATTTTCTATGTTTTTAATATTTAATAAACACTTTTCTTATGACTTGATTGCCAGATTTGATTTCTGCTAAATACGACCCATTTGTAAGTATTAATAATGGAATATTCAATTCACTACCGATTACCTCAAATTTTGTTTGATTTAAAATCATATTTCCATTCAAATCATATATCTTGACTTCATCAATTGAATTATTTTCAAAACAGCACACTTTTAATGAACCATCGATATATCGAATATTAAATCCTGAATTTTCTGAATTATCTTCTAAACTTACCGATGTAATAGATTTTGAGCCACAGAAAGACCAGCTCAAAATATCGTGATATTCTGATGCGCAACCAGTAGCAGATGTAAATCCTATATAAGCACCATTATTGTCCAATTTTACATATTTACTTATATCAAAATCATTGACAACTAAAACAGGTGATGAAAATGTTCCATTTGTATCCAAATACACTTCTAATTTAGATGCTTTAGAGTCATAATCTACTTTTGAGAAATAAACAACATTTTGCTGAATTGGAATAATATTTTGATTCAAAGCCAATGTTGTTGTTTTGTCGTGCACCGGTGAAAGTGCAGCGCCAGGATTAACCATTACAGCTACGTGATTACCATTTGGATCATTAAAGTTCTCGATTTGGGTGGAGTCATTATTAAAAGTATCAAATTCAATTGCCATACCATTATTAATATTAGCATAACCAATGCCACCACCGGTTATACCAGTTGAGTTCAATGATGTATTTTGAATTACAAAAGCAATACCATCTGCTCCAGCGTCTGAGTTATCGTCGCAAGAATTATTTGAACCATTGCTGATGATAAATTTGAATTCATTACTAAAGCTCTCCCCTACTGGCATTTTCTCAGCTCTCCAAATTGCACCTTTCACGTCCTGATTTGTTGAGGTCATTCTGATTTTTTTATTCAAATTATATGCATAACCTGTTTTATAGGTCTTAGCATCAGATAAGAAATCACCATATTCAAATGATGCTTTCCCGCATTTTGATGTTGAGAATTGAATATTTAAAACTAATGAATCGCCACATTCACCATAAAATACAATTTTATTATCATAAGGCTCATTAACATCGATTTTGAAAGTAAATTTGTATTGGAAAGTACTGTCTGGCATAATATCTTGATTTAAATTGAAACTTGATTTGTATAATCTTGCATCATCTTTCTTTTTTATAGAAACGATTTTTTGATTAAACTTGCCGTAATTTTTAATATTGAATACGAAATTATTATCAATATTTAACTCAACTTGAGAGTTAAGATTTATTTCATAACTATTTATATTATTTTCATTAAAAGCTAAAGTAAAACCAGGCACTTCCACAGTTTTTGATACAGATCTGCCCTTAGAATCCTTTGCATTGATTACAACTGAACCATCTTTACGTCTATCAATTAAACCAACAGTTATTCTAGTTGATGCAGAGTCAATTTTATTTGCAGCAGGAGTAACATTTACTGGATCTTGGAAGAATACTGAAGTTAATTGTATATCCTTGCCTTTTTCGACGTCCACAGTTCCTACTAATGAGTCACATTTTGAGTTAAGCGAGAATTGAGGTAAATCATAAACTATCGGCACAAAGCTCATGCCACCCAAATAACCATAAGAATTTGCTACTCCATACCCATAAACATAAACTTCAAATGGCTCTTCACATTTTAAGTCGTGAACACCATCAGTCACCGCAATAATTGTATATGAATAATCAGAATTGGGAATATCAGTAAAAGTAACTGAATTTGTTAGTACTCCATCTAAATAAAACATATTCTTAGCTTTTTTTGCTAAAACCACGTTTATATATTGAGAATTATAAACTTTTTTTGTTGTACTTCCACTAGTTTCATAAGCCTGAGCATTAATAATTTTACAGGATTTCAAAAACTGCTCTTTTGGTGGAATCAAAAGCATCAATGGGTCTGATTCAGCGCCTGGATGAGCAAAATCTGATGAAGTCTTTTTGAATTGAGCAACCATTATCTTATTATTAGCAACAACTGATAGTGGTTTATCTAAAATTCCTTCGTAAAACTCATTAGCACTCAAATCAATAGTATCTAATCCAATTATAACTTTGGTACCATCATAAGCCGCTAGTATTCTATATCTATCAGTCCATTTAATTGATGCTGAAGAATCGTGGGCAAATGGACATAAAAATGCGTTCCTTCCCCAATTCAATACAGGAATCATTTGCTCAGCAAGAAAATCTCGTGATGGCGCTTCAGCTCTAGCCTCAAATGGAATAGTAGCTCTTTGATGACCTGCAAATACAGCTATATTTTTTGTCGACTCAATTTCAGTACCAGTTAAATCACCTCTTAAGGTATCCTTAGAAATATTTGCCTGAACCAAATAAACTTCACCTTTATTTAAAATGATTTTTTGAGTATACGTATAATTATATCTAGTACCAGCTTTCGGCTTGATAGTAACTTCATTATTATCCTCTACAGAAACAATTGCAAATTGTGATGGTGTTGATTGAACATTTGGACTATTAGCATCCAAAAAGCCATCTGAATTATAAGACATTACAAGATATTTATTACCCAGAACAGTTGTAGGGAATACAATGAAAGCATCGCTTGTTGTTATTGCCTGACTATGTGCGTAAACTGTTATATTAGAAGTTGCCGTTATATGGAATGCTAATTTAGAAACCACTTCGCTTTGATTTCTACCTTTATTCCAATAGCTACTCATATTATATCCCCAAAGCTCATAATCATAAGCAGGTACTTTATAAGTATATACTTGATTAACATTACTAATATTAAAGTTTTTACTGAATGGAATTCCTTGCCTAGTCACTCCAGAAATCACCCCTGAACATACCGAATCTGCAGCGATGTAAATATATATAGAGTCTTGAAGTCTCAATTCATCATCAGTAGCAAATTGACCATTATGGAAGTTTGGTAAAAATGTTAACCAAAAATCAGTTCCCTTAGATTGAAAATCTTCAGCCTTTAAGTTTAGGCTTATCATCAGTAGTGCAATATATAATACTAGCTTTTTCATAATCTTTTCTACGATTTGTTTTTAA
>CAIWET010000052.1 GCA_903911805.1 uncultured Ignavibacteria bacterium
GAAATCCCTTTGTCAATTAAAATTTGATTGCCAAGAGAATTATATAAATTAATTGATAATTCTGGGCTGATTGATTCTTCTAACTTAATATTTAAAGTTCTACCTGATGAAATTGGATTAGGATAAGATTCGTAATTTGTAATATTTTCTTCTACTGCTGTTACAGGGTATCTATATCTTCTATATGTTTTTCCAATATAACTTGAGCCAAAGCCTAAATTCCCAGTAGCTATTATTATATCTTTAGTTGGCATTATAATATTTTTGAGTTGATCACCTACAATAAACTCCTCTTCATTATTAAAATCCCAATTTTCACCATCGTTATAGCTTAATCCAATTGTACTTTGTTGCAAAAGAGCAACTCCATTTCGTGAATCACTAAAAGCGAAATCCATAAAATCGACAACACCCGCCCATTCGTCCTGATATAAACTTACAATATCAAAATCTTTCCCTGAATTAATTGTTTTCATTATAGTATTAACATATCGATTTTTACTATCAGTATAATCACCACCAACATATATTGTGTCATCATTCGCTATATAGATTTTTCTTAACAAAAGTCGTTCGTATTTAGTTTCATTAAAACTTTTTAAAATTGACCAATTAAGCCCACCATCTGTTGTTTTAAATATAAAATTCATCATAAATTCATTAGTAGTCAATGAATAATAGGTAAGTGTATCTTTTATAACTATTTTCCAAGTTAATAGTGGATAGAATGGTAATTTTACATCGTGATATTTAATATCCATAAAATAATTTGTTGTTTTAAAATATTGCACTCCTTTATTTGGACCCCAAAGAATCACCATACCTAGACCTTCCTTAGTTAAATCAGCAGCTTTTATTTGAGTAAACCCATCTGGTAATTTTTTCACTTTCCAAGTTTTACAAGTATCAGTTGAATAATAAAATAATGAATCGCAAAAAGTAATACAAAAGTCTAATTTAGGATACAACGTGATTATTGGTACATTAGGTGTAACTTGTTTACCAGTTGCAAAGTCGTGGTATGAAGTAAGCTTAAATGTTGTTTCCCAAGTATTCCCACCGTCAGATGAATACCTATTGTAAATGTCATTTGGCATTTCTTCGTCATTAGAAATATAAAATGCAACTATATGATTTGAATCGCAATAAGCAAGTGTTTTATTCGTTGCTCTCCAAATTTTAGCTGTTAATGTGTCTGGCGCTGTATCTATTACCTTCCAATAATTGTTCTTAGATATTAATATACCAGGCAATATTAATATAATAAGTACAAAGTATTTGATAGTACGATTAGATATAAACATTTCAAACTCCTATTTAATTATAAAAATCACACTTATTTTTGAACGCTTAAAAAGCTATATGCAATTTAAATAAAATAGTAATACAATCCAAATTCTATTTTCATTAAAGCATTGATACAAGGCACTTTCCATCGTTACAAATTTCGTTCTTCATTTGATTTTAGAAAAAATGAATTTTTTAATTGTACTTATTGTGAGATTGTTACGCAATGCAACGTACACGATTATGTGCTGAAATACATCAGTTATACATTGAAAGTACTCGTTTACAAAATAGGAGTGATTTTGCCATTATTTGGCATAATTTTTGTTTTTTGATGAATTGTAATTTTTCGTATTTCACAATAGTA
>CAIWET010000053.1 GCA_903911805.1 uncultured Ignavibacteria bacterium
ATATTTGAATTAAATTATAAAAAAAGAGGCATTTCAAATAATGAAATACCTCTTCTAATTTACTTATGATTTCTCAAATATTATTTTGCTGGTGTTTTTAAAGTACCCAACCAAGCAGACATAGTATTTAAATCGTCAGCGCTTCCACCAAATTTAATCGGATGGTTTTTGTCATTTAATTTAATTTCTTTTACTAAATATTTTGCTAAATCAGCTGCTGTATTTTTATCGCCAGTTGTTGATAAATCTGGAGCTTTTGATTTTGCGTTTGTTTTTTCAATTGCTGCTACAGAAATTCCGTGGCAACTCATACATTTTGCTTCTGTAAAAATAGTTTTTCCGTCTTTTTTAGCGTCTTCTGCTTTTGCAAAGTTAACAAATGTTGCAACGAATGCAAACATAACCAATAATACTAATGCTTTTTTCATATAATTACCCTTAATTTTATGTATTTTAAAAATCCATTATTTTTCATTTTCAAAGCCCCTAGTTACCTCTACTTTGTGAAAACACGATGAAAATGTTTCACGATTGTTCATATTAGTAACATTACTAAATTAGCAAATTTTTCTGATATAACAAAACAAATAATCACAAAAAAGTAATTTTTTTAAAAAAATTATTTTTATTAATAACAATAGGATTTAAGTTGTATATTAATTATTGAATTAACTAAAAAAAAAGACTGCCAAATAGCAGTCTTTTTAAGGGTAATTATTGATTTCTCAATAATTATTTTGCTGGTGTTTTTAATGTTGCTAACCAAGCTGTTAAAGTTGCTAAATCGTCAGCGCTTCCACCAAATTTAACTGCATGGTTTTTGTCGTTCAATTTAACTTCTTTTACTAAATATTTTGCTAAAACATCTGCAGCATTTTTATCACCAGATGTTGATAAGTCTGGTGCTTTAGATTTTGCATTTGTTTTTTCGATTGCAGCAGCTGTAACGCTGTGACAATTCATACATTTTGCTTCGGTAAAAATAGTTTTACCATCTTTTTTAGCGTCTTCTGCTTTTGCAAAAGAAACGAAACTTGCTATGAAAGCAATCATCATTAATGAAGCTAATACTCTTTTCATTAAAGTTCTCCTATTATTGGTTTAAAAAAATATTAATTATTTTTCATTCCTTGGTCAACCCAAGCTTTAATTTTTAATATTGTACAGCCTAATGTAGAATCTTGTTTCATAAATCCATTCATTGAACCTTCAATTTTTGATATCAATTTACCACTACTTGCAAATGCTTTTACATCATCATAATTGGCTAAACTACCGCTTGAATATCCAGATACGTGGCAATAACCACATTGAGTATCCATTACTGGTTTTACAAACGAGATAAAGGATACGTCAGTTGTGTTACAAGCATTAGGATCTACATAAGGTGCAACATATTCATCTTGACAAGCTGTAAACAAACTCATCATTGCAATTACTACTACTAACATTGCTATATTTAAATTTCTATTTTTCATCTTTTATTCCTTGTATATATAACTTATTTTTTATTAAATTGTTTCAATTAATAGAATACGTGTATTTGGAAAGCGAATTGAGAAGCATATCCATCAACGCTTTCAGTGTCATATATTCTGTATTCTGGCAATAAGTCAATATAAGGTAATATATTAATATGAGCTCCAAGCACATATTGATTTACTTTTATAATATTGTTTTGATCGGCAATATCTCTTACATAAGATTTTTCTAATCTAACAAATGGTAAAACTGATTCTGTTACCTGATAAGTTAAATCTACTAAAAATCCATTAGTTAATCTATTATGTTCTTTATAAGATTGAATCCATTCAGCACATAATGACCAGCTATCATTCATACCAATTCCTAAGAATCCATTTGCTATATAATAATCTCTATTTAATAAAAATGAACCACCAGCATATCCAGTTAAACCATATGGTAATGTTGGATTTAATGTTGCTCTTAATACTGTTGAGTAGGAATTTGAATCTACAATTGTCATTTTTTCAGAATAATCGTAAGATAATCTACCATCTTTTACTACAGCAACTCTTTTTGATAATTGACCAGATAAAGCTAAATTTGTTGCTTGGAAAACTCCAGCAGATACTCCGAACCAATCATAATTTTCATAATCTAATTGAGCACCAAATTCTGCATAATCATCAGGAATTAAAGTAACTCTACCTTTTGTGGCAGGTACTTGTCTGATTAACATTGTATGGTCATCCCATTTTTGTCCAATTGTTGGTTGGAAATATCCAACTCTCAATTGTGGTAAATATGAAGCAGGTCTTAAATACATTGAATAGCTATATGCTTGTTGTCCTGGATAAACCATTGATTTTTTCGATTCGATTCTATCATTGATTTCCATAGCAACATTATATTGACCTTCAAATTCAATAAATTCTGCTGGTTTAATTGCTAAATATGGAGTAGCTTGCATAAGCATCCATTCTCTGGTTGTTTTTCCAGGAACTTTCCACTGAGCTTCTTGAATTCTAGTATCCATTCCTGTTAGAATCATATCATTTGCAAAAGAACTAGTTGATAAATTATCAAAAAATCCTTTTAATCCAATCCATTCAGGTTTGATTACAGTCAAGTCTTTACGAGATAAAAATCCAGGAGCACTTCTTAAACCGCCACCTTGGTTGTTTTCGTGGCAAGTATTACATTTTGTGCCATAAGTTTGCAATATTGAATATTGCGGTCTTGCGTTTGCTGTTATTGCTAAAAAAGTTAGTAATAAAACTGTAAAAATCATTTTTTTCATCGTCACCTCTTTATTAGTAATTTACTTTAATACGAATTTACGAAAAAATTTTGAAATACTCTAAAAAAAAAAGGCTTCAGCAAATTAATGCTGAAGCCATTGGAATTTTCTTAAGAATTATATTCCTAAAGCTGTTTTCAATTTTGCAACTAATGCTGGAACCATTTTTGGATTGTGAGCGCCATTTGATCTATCTTTAGATACAAATTGATAATCCATAACCATAGATGCATCATCTTTTGGCATAGCGAATTTTTTACCGTCTGGAACTTTAATATATTCACCTAAAATAATTTGAGCTGTTGTTAAACCTGTTGGATCAGGAATATATAAGAAGTTCTTTTCAATAAGTTTAGCTCTGATTAAAGCGATATCAGCTGCAACTGCTTTACCTAATGTACCTTTTGCTAAAGCAACTGGATCATTATGACATACGCAACCTGTGTTTTTACCGTCTTTAATGTTTTTAGCAATCATATTTGCTAAAGAAGCTGTTGTCATTTTAAATGTATGACCACCTGATGCTAAGTTAGCAGTATCTAAGCCCATATGGCAAGTTACGCAGCTAATTGAAGCGTGTGGGTTGATTTGTTCTGGTAATGCTGCACCAAATTCTTGGATACCTTTCCAAGTAACGATGTTTGCTGCCATACCGTAGTGTGGGCCTAAGCGAGTATAACCAGTTGTACCTGATATTGTATCAAATCCAGCTGCATTATTTCTGTTGATAATTCTAGCTTGGTGACATCTAGCACAAGTATTACCAGCACCTTTAAAGTCAACTTTTTCTGCAGGATTTGCATCATTTTCTCTTAATTGAATAGCTGATGTTAATCTTAATGCAAAGTCAGTGTTATCATATTTTGTATGAATTGTATGACAAGTTTTGCAATCGATTGGGCCAGTGATTGATGATTTTGGATCTAATGTTCCTAAAGCAACTGCTTCTGCGAAACCTGCACCTTGGTGACAAGCGCCACAAGCAGCTCTACCAGCTTCTTCAATCCATACTGCGCCTTCGCCGTGCATAGACATTTCATATTGACCAATTTTCATATCAACGTCTTCGTTGCCGTGACAAGTAATACAACCTGCAGTACCTGCAGCGCCGTCTTTTCCACTTGTTCCATTTGTACCGTCTTTACCTGCAGGGCCTTCTGGTCCTGTGCATGCTGTTAGTGCTAAAACTGCTACTGCTAACAAGCTCATTAATAGTGATTTTAAGTTTTTCATAATAACTCCAATAAAAAAACAATTAAAACATATTTAATTTATTAACTAAATCTTTATTCAAAATTCCTAAAATTTTATTGAATAAAAAATTAGAAAATGAAATATGTATATGATATGTTGTTATTGTGAATATGTGTTGATTTTTTCACAATATTTTCTATTTTTCTAATTGCTTGTGATATATAGGATTTTATTAAATTATTTGTATTTTTTAATACTGAATAGTAGCCAAAATTGACTTAAAAATATTTTCAAAATCATCTTTTGAAGGAGGCATTTTTTGGTTGATTTTAAGGGGAATTAATGAGAACTCGTAATAGTTGTCTAAAGACGAAATAAAAACTACGCTCGAAGCAGGGTAATTTGTCTCTTCATTTAAGAAGTCATAACGTCCGAAATTCAAGGTTCCAAGCTCTAATGTAGAGTATTTGCCATACTGTTTTAATGACCCACCAGATTTATTAAAACGCTTATCGTATGCTAATCTTGCTAATCCGAGCAATCCTTCTTTAAGAACTACATCATTATTTTTGCCGCTTTTTCTATAGCTAGAAAAGACTGCAGCCAAGGTGTAATCAGGATTTACAGCCACTGAAAATATATCTGCCGATAATTTATCTTCAACCTCAACAAAGAACCAACCCTCTGGAATGTTCGAAATCATATCGCCAGCTTTGGATCTTACTAGCTCATCACTCATTGGAATTACAGGTTTTGGACTCAAAGTAATTTTCTGTACTCTTGATTCTTCGTCATTTTTTACGATGATACAAGAATTAATGAAGAATATTGTAGTCAAAAAAATCGATATTTTAATCAGCTTAGTAATATTTTTTCCCCTCTATTATATAATTAGAATACAAAATTAACTCTTTTTTTTATAATTTTCAATTATTTATTTAAATAACTTAAATTCTTTACTATTCCTTTTAGCTTTCGCCTTTTTATAGGAGTACCATTAAAAGCTAACCTGAATTCTTCATCAGACATTCTATTAATACTCAATTCGTCAAGATTTGTTCCATTTTTTGGAAGAAATTCTGATTTATTAATTTTAATTGCTTTTTTATTCCAAGGGCAAACCTCCTGGCATATATCGCAACCAAAAGCCCAATTATTTAAATTTGAGCTGATATTCTCTGGGAATTCTCGTTCTTTGGATTCTATTGTCCAATATGAGATACATTTTTCAGAATTAACAACTTTATCTTCAACTATTGCTTTTGTAGGACATTTAGTAATGCACTTATTGCATTTTCCACACAGGTTTTTACTTTTTTCTGATTCATCGAATTCCAAAGTTGTCAAAATAATCCCAATAAAAAAATATGAGCCATAATCTTTATTAATAATAAGAGAATTTTTGCCCTGCCAACCAATCCCAGCTCGCTCTGCCCAATATTTCTCTAATATTGCACCAGTATCGGTATAACTCTTTGTTTGTGCCTCTGGAGCAATCTCTGTAATGGTTGATTCTATCAATTTTAATTTTGCTAAAACTACATCGTGGTAATCTTCGCCAAAAGCATAGCGGGATATCTTATTTTTATCTGTGCTATATACTATATTATTATTATATGAATAGGCAAGTACAATTATAGATTTGCAATTTTCTAAAATCAATGATGGATTCGCCCTTTTCTCGTTATTGCGTTCCATCCATTTCATTTCAGAATGATAACCGGATTCAATCCATTTACTATAATTATATATAGCAGAATCTTCGACTTCAGATTTGGCAAAACCAATTTTGAAAAAGCCGAGTTCTTCGGCTTTTTCTTCAATTTTTTCTTTAATATAGTTATTACTTATCGAGATAGTGGAACCTCGCGCCATTTTGGAATATGTAATTCAGGAATTTCAATATAAACCCAACCATCTTTTTCAAAAATTGAGAATTTTTTCAAATTTTTTATACCTTGCCTTTGATTTACATTCATCCCAGTCTCAATATAATATGTCCAGGCGTGTTGAGGGCAAGAAATTCTATTGCCCTGCAAAATCGAATTAAAAATATCAGGTTGATGGCGATGTGGACAAATATTCGAGAAGCAATGCAGTTTGCCTTTTACTCTAAAAATTGCAACCTGCATATCAACATCTTCATCAAATTCAATTTTTTTGCCTTTTCCTTCGTATACGTCATCAGACTTATAAGTCCTAACGAAACTAATGCCATCAATCACTTCAATTATTCTATTTTCTAACGGAATTCTCATTATAAGTAAATTTTATTTAAATTTAAATATTATATAACGAGAAAATAGCACGATAATTATTAATATATTCCTTATAATCTTTTGGCTCATTTCTATTAATATAAGAAAGTAACTGACCAAGCACTGAATAATAGAGATTTCTTTGCAAATTATCTAGCTCATTATCAGACTTATCTGTTAATGCAATCTTCCAATCCGCACTCAATTCCGACTTAATCAAATCAATCAATCTCTCACCTAAATTCTTTTCAGAGCCATAATTGCTTCTGAAAAAAGAATTACTCTCAATATAAACCAATTGAAAAATACTTGGATATTGAATAAAATATCTTGTAAATAAATTATAAAAATCCTTTATCTTGTCATTTCCAAATAATTCCTTATTCATATTTTGAATGATGTAATCCTTGATTTCATCAATAAACTCAAACAAGCAAATCATAAGCAATTCATTAATCTCTTTAAAATAAGTATAAAGAGTTGAAGCTGAGTAACCAGCATCATCAGCAACTGACCTAACTGAGACGCTTGTAACGCCTTCGCTTCTAATCATATTCTTTGCAGAGTCGATAAAATATCGCTTAATTCTCTGCTCTTTTAAATCTTTCTTTTCCATAAAAATCTCCAAACATTGTTTTGATTATTAAACATTGTTCAAAATTACGAACATTGTTCGAGATATGCAAGAAAAATCTTTGTTACATCGTCAATAAATGTTGCAACAATTATTATTTTCTATCGTTATATACATTGAAAGGTTTATTTAAAAGGAGAATAAAATGAATTTAAATATAATAAAAAAAGACGAACAAGCTTATGGTGAGTTCAATTATGGAGAAATTGTAGAGAACAAACCAATTGGTTTCAGACAAGATGGTGGCGCTCAAATGCCCTATTCCAATCTATTTTACTGGGCTCACGCTCACGCAGAAGTTGAAAGCACAATTGGATTGCACCCACATCAAGGATTTGAAATTTTAACTTTTATTTTCAAAGGAACTGCAAGCCATTATGATACAAAGAACAAATCCTGGTTCCCATTAGAAGAGGGATCTGCACAAATAATCAGATCTGGTAATGGAATTAGTCATTCTGAAAAGGTTTATAAAGATTCGAGTATATTTCAAATTTGGTTTGACCCAAATTTAAGAGAGACACTCAATCATCCAGCAACTTATAATGATTATAAAAAAGAAGATTTTCCAATTGTTGAAATTCCAGATGGAAAAATCAAGATTTACAAAGGCGAAGGAGCGCCAATTGAAATGGTGAGTAAAGATATTACTATAAAAGAATATTTTTTAGATGCAGGTAAGCATCAATTAAACACTGATATTAACAAAACTTATTCAGCGTATATAATCGAAGGTGAAGTAAGAATTGATAATAATAATTTAATTAAAGATGATTATTTTTATTTTTCTGATTCTGAGAGCGTAGAAATTGATTTGCCAGTAAATTCAAGGATATTTATAATTGAAACCCCAACAAAAGTTGATTATTTAACTTACTATCAATTATATAACAGAAGATA